>JBDLHZ010000230.1:0-4667 GCA_039715135.1 Verrucomicrobiota bacterium | reverse complement strand
ATAGCCTTTTGGATCGAACTGAACCACATAAACCGAATATCCACCCGTGTTCGGGAAGGTCTCCGCCGACATAACAGATCGGCCGGCCGCAGCCGACATGACGGGATTGCCGGACATCCAGGATTGTGCCTGGACAAGGGCTGTTTCTTGCGAAAGAGGGGCTCCTTTGGCCAAAAACACGCAGGATAAGGCGAAAATCGCCAACAAAAAACGAAAACGAAACCTAGGATAAAACATGTCGCTTGCTCCTTGTTTTGCAAATAAACCAAGAGCTAGAAGTCAACAAGATCCATGCCATTCCACTTGTTTTTTTAACCGAATCCCCTCCGGCGAGGCGTCGGCGCGCCATGCATGGGCTTCAACGCCGGCGGCCATGGCGGAATCCAGTGCCTCGGCATATGCCGGATCGATCTCGTGCGCAGGCCGGAAGGTGGTTCCGTCGGAGCGCGGGATGACGTAGAGCATCGCGGCGCGGTGTCCGGCCTTGACGGCATCCACCAACTCGTCGAGGTGCTTGCGGCCGCGCTCGGTGACCGCATCGGGGAAGGCATAGCAACCATCATCCGCCAGCAGGGTGACGTTCTTGACCTCGACATAGCAGAGGTTGTCGCCTGTGCGCAACAAAAGGTCGAAGCGGCTGCTGCCGAACCTTTGCTCGCGCAACACCTCGGCATAGCCCGACAGTTCGGGGATCATGTTTTGGGAAACCGCCTCGAATGCCATTTGGTTGGCGCGGCCGGTGTTGACGCAGATCCAGCAGTCGCCGTTATGCACCAGCTCCCACGTGAAACGGTATTTCCGCTTCGGGTTTTGGCTATCGGAAAGCGCCACCTTCCAGCCCGGCTCGGCGCAGGTCGTCATCCGCCCGGTGTTCGGGCAGTGCGCGGTAATCACCGATCCGTCCTCCAACTCAACATCGGCGAGGAAGCGCTTGTAGCGCTTGAGCAACGTGCCGAAGACCATTGGCGGAAATAGCATCTAACCTCACACAAAGACACGGAGCCACAGAGTTCAGACACACTTCGTGCCTTTGTGGCTTCGTGTGATTATTAATCGTTTTTTCGGTTCCAGGCGACAATGCACTCTTCGATGGAGAGCTCGTAGCGCTCGTTGCAAAACTGGCACTGGATACCGACGGGCTCGTTTTTCTTCACCAGCTCCATCCGCTCGGGAATGGGGAGGCTGCGTATCACAGCCGACATCTTTTCCTTGCTGCAGGAACATTGGAAGCGCGGGGCGGGACACTCCTCCATCTGGATTCCCTCAAAACCTTCTTCATCGCCGATCAGCGCGTTTGCAATCTGCACGAAGTAGCCCTCGGACGCGCTGCCGTGACCGAGTAACTCGCGGAAGCCGGGATCATTCATCCGTTGGCGGATGCGGTCGAAGCGTTCGAGATCGGTGTTGGGCAGCGCCTGGATCATCCAGCCTTGGCAGAGCTTGACGGGATTTTCGGGATCGGGGGCAAAGCCGATCATGGCGGTCATGCCGGTTTCGACCTGGTCGGAAATGCAATAGTGGTAAGCCAGGTCGTTCACCGCGTCGTGCAGTGAAATAGGTGTGGTACCGGAGTTTGCAATGGAACCATCGCTCTCGGAGACGATCACCTGCAACTCCCCCACCTCGCCGTACAGTCCGTCGTGTGCATCGCCGTAGATGCCCAAGTGCGGCGGCGAGATGAAGCCGCGCACGGTGCCGTCCTGCCCGGCATCGACCACGATGGTTTTCAGCGCGCCTTGGTATCTCCAGCAGGCGTTGAGCCGATGGCCTTCGGGCTGCACGGCGGCGGAAAGCAAAGCGCCGGTCATGGCGCGTCCGAGGATGTGTGCGGCGGCGGGGTCGCAGTTGTGGCGCACGACGGCCTCGTTCACCGCCTTGGTCGTGACGGCATAGGTGAAGGCAATGTCGAGTCCCTGGAACCGGCCTTTGCAGAGTAGATTGTTCATGGCGTGCGTATTGTTCAGAACGCGGCAGGGCATTCAAGCCTATTTGCGAAACAACACGCTAGAGTTCCACCTTGAAAATGACAGCCTGTCGGCTGAGCGGGTTGCAGGCGACAAGATAAAGGAACCCCTTGTCGTCGAAGGCAATTCCGGAGACCCTGCGGAACCTCTTCCCGAAACGCAGAAACACCTCGCCGGCACCGTCGGGTTCGAACCGGAAAACGAGTCCCGTCCCGTCCTCGGTGACATAAATCATATCGTCGTGAACGACGATCCCTTCGGGGCAAACCAACCCAGCGGTTTTATCGGCAAACAGGGCGACCTCACCCTCGGGAGATATTTTAAAGATGGAGCAGGCCGCTTCATCCGTGACATAAAGGTTCCCCTCTTCGTCGAAGGCCATTTCTTCCGGGGTCATAAGACCATCGAGAGAGGAGGCGATAATCTCGCGATGGTTGCCGACCTGCCTGACAACCATCGAAAGGCCTTCATCAGCGATGTAGAGCCGGTCTTGATCATCAATCGCGAGTCCTTCGGGAGATTTCAGGCCCTCTGACCAGACCACGACAGGATCTGCACCGACCGCCGGATATCTTACAATCCTGCCCTTGCTGTCATCGGAAACGAAAATCCCTTTTGCCCCCACGGCCAATCCCTCGGGGGAACTGAGGCCGGAACGGGCATTGACGAGGATTCTACTCTGGCCGTCTTGATCGAAAACGAGTAGCTCCCCCGCGTGTTCATTGCACACGATCAGGCCGTAATCGGGGTGGAAGAACAGACCGTCCGGCCCTCTGAGGCCGTCATCCATGTCAGCAAACAAGGTGACATGGAATCCGTTTTCTTCGACGATGCCGTCATCCGGTACGCCGTAGGCAAGTTTCATCCCCAGAAGCCCTGCCGCCGCCAAAAAGACGATCCCCGCAAAGCCCGCTTTGAAGGCTTTGGAAGGTTGGATTGTTTTCATCCTGCTTTCAACCTGTTTGAGGATTCGCCCGTTGTCAGCTTCCAGAATAGCCACGAAACAGGCACAGAAGAAGAGACACGCGGCCGTGAATTCCATCAGCTCTTCCAAGGAATTGCACAAGTGGTTTGCATTAAAAAGATGCCCGAAAAAATATTGGAACACTCGATCGAAGGTATCAAGGAACACGGCCAGTCCCAGTGTTGCGATGCCCGCCACCAACAACCGGATAAAATAGTTCTTCCATCTGAACAGATCGTTGCGAAAGGTCTTGTAGAAAACCACCAGAACACAGAATGCCCCAATTGCGTAGGCAGCCGTGAGTAGATCCTGGCCAAAGTTGGACAATCTGGCTAGGGCGGCAAACCTTTCGTGAATCTTGAAGAACTCGTCAATGGCGGCAAACAGGAAAGCGGCCGCCAACAAAGTCCAGAAAATCCGGGAAGCCTTCCCTGCATTGTCCTGTATCTTCAAAATGAGCAGATTTATAGATGCGCCTGCCGCACAGAGGGTCAGAACGATGGAAGAGAAATAGGTCAGGGCAGAATCTTCGGAGCGGAAATAATTGTCCGGATTGTCGAATATCCAGATTGTGCAAAGAACAAAGCTTTCAACGAGCAGGGTATACAAGATCAGCCGTTGTTTCAGTCCTGCCACCGGCCGCACAAACAGGAAAAAAGCCAGAACCAATATCAGCTGAAGGAAGAAGATCAAAAAATAAGCACGGGTAACGACTTCGACGGTGGAAAAACTTTCCGTGACCGCTTCGAGGAAGCGGATCAACGCAGGGGCAAACAGGAAATCAAGAAGCAGCATGACCCCCATGAGCAACAGGGAAAGAACCAAGGTTCTCAATCTTCCATTTCTGTTCCCTGCTTGTCCGGTTTTTTCATTTAGCATGGATTCCATGATGCCTCCTTTTTCGAAGATCAACGGCCGAAAACGTGCAGTGTGCCAAGTACACAAGCAAATTATAGGCCAAATGGTGGTTTCGCCTTTAGACACAGGGCTAAAGCAAGACGACAAAGGCCTCCCACGCCTTCTTAAAAAGGAGCCGGACATTCAAGCCCAATCGGTTCGCCGGCAAGGGGGTGGCGCAGTTCCAAGGATTGAGCGTGGAGCATGAGGCGCCCACCCGGCGAACCGTAAATGGGGTCTCCAACGATTGGGAAACCAAGGCTCCGCATGTGGACGCGCAGCTGGTGCGAGCGGCCGGTCTCGGGAAACAGCGCCACCCGCGTTGTAGCTTCCCCGCGCTCCAAAACCTGCCATTTGGTGACCGCCTTCTTCCCGCGCACGCAGTCGACCAGATGCTTTGGCGGCAGCCGCTGCTCCATGTCTTTGCGCAACGGATAGTCGATGGTACCGGAATCCTCTTCGATGACACCCGCGACGATGGCGATGTATGTTTTCTTGATTTCGCGCTTTTCAAATTGCATCGAAAGATTGCGCTGCACCTCCGGCGAGCGGGCGAAGAGGATCAGACCGGAAGTATCCATATCCAACCGATGCACCACCAGCGCATCGGGGAACTGCTCCAGCACGCGGCGGTATAGGCAATCCTGCTTGTCCGCCCCCCGCCCCGGCACCGCCAGTAGCCGGGTTGGCTTGTCCACCGCCACAAACGCCTCGTCTTCATGGATGATTTCCACCATCCGGGAAAGATGCCTGATCCAGCGGTTGGAACCGACTCCAAACCATTGAAAAACACCGTATCACGGCCACCTCGGCCGTTCTTGAAAACAATTCGCAACAACGTG
>JBDLHZ010000229.1:0-4672 GCA_039715135.1 Verrucomicrobiota bacterium | reverse complement strand
CACGGTATCGTGGATAAAGCGCAGGATTTGCCGGATCGTGACCAAGCCAAACCCCCCGTCCTTCAACTTGATCGGCACGTGGCGGTGTCCGCTGATGGAGAGAATATTGATCACATCGCCGATGGAGTTCGATTCGTCCATGATTTCGTAGACTGGCCGCATGATCGAAGAGATCGGCATGCGATCGCGGTCGATGGAGGTGAGCACGACGTTCTGGATGATGTCGCGCTCGGAGAGGATGCCGTAGAGCCGTTTCTCGTCGCCAACCAGAATGCATTCGATCCGGTGCGCGGTAAAGTTGGCGATCGCCGTCGAGATGCTGTCGCGCGGTGCAAGCACCTTTACACGCTTGTAGTCGTAGTCGTAGAAGATCTTGCCGACGGTTGTCTTCAGGCTGGCGGTAAGCGGGTCGGTGGACTTGAGCAGCTCTCGCACCTGTTCATCCATGACCTTCGATTCGTCGGTGAACTGCACGCCGATTCCGCTGGAGCGCGCGATTTCCTTGCCGCCGTCGGAAACGGTCCAGTATTCCGTTCCGCGCAGCAGCGCTTGCAGGTTGCGGCGGCCCTTAAAGGCCGTCACCTCCTTAATCTGCTTCTCCAGCTCCTCCTCGTAGACCGGACGTTTTTCGGCGCGGAAAATGCCGACTGGAACGGGGAAGTCGGGATAGCTCATTTCGGTGAGCATGGTGGCATATACCGTGTCTTTTCGATACATATCGTGCACCACCAGATCCTTTTCGGTAACCCCTTGCTCGCCAATCGTCACTATTTCAGAACGGCTGCAGTCCGCGTGGATGCCCTTGTTGCGCTTTTCGCCAAAAAGGAGCGGCTTGCCCTGCTCGAGATAGAGCAGGCGGTCTTCGCGGGTGGCACGGTCGGAAACCTCGCTCCAGGCATCCTTGTTGAAGATCACGCAACTCTGCAGGATTTCAATAAAGGAGGTGCCGGGATGCCGGGCCCCTTCGAGCAGCACTTCGGTGATGTGCTTCGGATCGGTATCGACGGCGCGGCCAACAAAGGTGGCCTCCGAGGCCAGCGCGATGCGCAAGGGGTTGAGCGGTTCGTCGATCACTCCGTAGGGGCTTGTCTTGGTGACCTGCCCCACCTCGGAAGTCGGGCTGTACTGTCCCTTGGTCAGGCCATAGACCTTGTTGTTGAGCAGGACGATGTTGATGTCGAGGTTGCGGCGCAGCGCATGCACGAGATGGTTGCCGCCGATGCTCAGCCCGTCGCCGTCGCCGGTGATGACCCAGACCGACAGCTCGGGGTTGGCCACCTTCACGCCGGTGGCGATGGTCGGGGCACGGCCATGAATGGAGTGGAAGCCGTAGGTGTCCATGTAGTATGGGAAGCGGCTGGAGCAACCGATACCGCTCACAAACACAAACTTTTCCTTTGGCAGACCCAGTTGCGGGAGCACGTTCTGCACGGCGTTGAGCACGGCATAGTCGCCGCACCCCGGGCACCAGCGCACCTCCGACGACGAGACGAAATCCTTGCGGGTCAACAGTTCCTTTTTCTTTTCCATAGCCAAGCCCTGTTTTTTCACCACAGAGGACGCAGAGGGATGCAGAGGAAACCAGATCCTCCGTGCACCTCGGTGCCCTCTAGCGTAGCGAGTGGTTCAGATACATCCGTGGTTCCTCAGAGATACTCTTTGATTTGCTCCACCAGCTCGGAGATCAGGAACGCCCGCCCCTGAACCTTGCTGATGGACTTCACATCGACCAGATACTTTGCCCGAAGCACCAGCGAAAGCTGCCCGAGGTTTATTTCGGGCGCAACGACATGGTCGAACCGCTTCATCAGTTCGCCGAGGTTTTTCGGAAGCGGGTTGAGATGGCGCAGGTGCACATGGCTGACGGAATGACCCTCGGCCTGCAACCGCTCGACCGCCATGTTGATGGGGCCGCGCGTACTGCCCCAACCAACAACGAGGACTTTTCCGCTCTCTTCGCCCAGCACCGCAGCGGGGGGAAGGTCTTCAGCCAGCCGCTCGATCTTCCGGGCGCGCAACCGACACATTTTTTCGTGGTTTCCGGCATCGTAGCTCACTATGCCCGCATCGGTTTTTTCGAGGCCGCCGATGCGGTGCTCGAAACCCGGCCGCCCGGGTACGGCCAGCCGGCGAGCCAGCGTCTTGGGGTCGCGCTGGTATGGAACATATTCCTCGCCGTGCTTGATCGGCTCGACGGAGACATCCGGAAGCTTGGTCACCTCCGGGATCTTCCAGGGTTCGGAGCCGTTGGCCAGATAGGTATCGGTCAGCATGACGACAGGCGAGCGGTATTTCAGCGCAAGGCGCACCGCCTCGATGGCCGTATCGAAGCAATCCGCCGGCGAGTCGGCGGCCACCACGATAACCGGCGATTCGCCGTTGCGGCCATAGAGCGCTTGGAGCAGGTCGGCCTGCTCGGTCTTGGTGGGCAGCCCGGTGCTCGGTCCGGCGCGCTGCACGTTCACGACCACGAGAGGAAGCTCGGTGATCACCGCCAGTCCCAGCGCCTCGGACTTCAGGCAAAGCCCCGGCCCGCTGGTGGTCGTTACGCCGATCGCCCCGGAAAAAGACGCGCCGATCGCCACGCCGATCGCGGCGATCTCGTCCTCGGCCTGGACGGTCTTGACGTTGAAGTTACGGTGCTTGGAAAGCATCTCCAGGATCGGGGTGGCGGGGGTGATCGGATAGCTGCCCAGCACGAGGTCGCGCCAGCTGTTTTCCGAGGCGGCGATCAGCCCGAGAGCCGTCGCTTCGTTTCCGGTAATCTTGCGGTAGATCCCATCTTCAAGCGCGCGCCTTTGAACCGTGTAGTGCGGAATGTCGACATCCTTGTTCTCGCCAACGATATAGCCGGTCTTCAATGCGAGGCTGTTGGCATCGGCAATGAGCGGCAAGCGTTCGCGCCATTTGGATTCGATCCACTCCAGCGTTGCATCGAGCGGGCGGGAATAGACCCAGCTGGCGATCCCCAGTGCAAAGAAGTTCCGGCAGCGCGACTTGAGCGCGGGCTTGAGCGGAAGTTCCTTGAGCGCCTCGGTGGTCAACGTGTTGATATCGACCTTGATCACCCGGAATTCGTCCTCGAGCGCAGGATCGTCGAGCGGGTTCTTTTTATAGAGCGCCTTTTTCAGGTTGGGCGGTGTAAAGTTGCCCGAGTTGACGATCAGCAACCCCTTCGGCTCAAGGTACTTGAGGTTGACCTTGAGCGCCGCGGGGTTCATTACAACGAGGGCATCGGCCCTGTCGCCGGGCGTCATCACCCGCCGGCTTCCGAAATGCACCTGGAACCCGGACACGCCGGGGAGCGACCCTGCCGGTGCGCGGATCTCCGACGGGAAGTCGGGAAAGGTGACAATCGAATCGCCGAGTAGCGCACTGGCATCGGAAAAAAGCTCTCCGACCGTCTGCATACCGTCGCCGGAGTCCCCGGCAAAGCGAACGACAACGGAATCCTTTTCCAGCAAATCTGATTTTTTTTCTGTCATGGCTTATTCTCCGGATACGGTCGGCGCGATCAAGCTGCTGTCGGGCGGCAGGTTCATGACCTCGAGGGGTAGATGCTCGCTAATGAAGGTCATCAGGCCGCGCACCGACAGGATCCCGGAGATCGAATCGCCGCGCAGGATCGGCAGGTGGCGGAACCTGTTGGTATGGAAGATTTCCAGTGCCTCCTTTACCGTCAGGTCTGGGCTGGCGGAGGAGGGGTTCTTGGTCATGATGGTATCGATCGGCATATCGCCCGACAGTGTCGAACCAACAAACTCGTGCATCAAATCGCCGTTGCTCAGGATGCCGACCAGCTTCTTGTCCCCGTCGAGCACCAACACACAGCCGATCTGGTTGTATTTCATCTCCCGCACCGCCTCGATGATGGACGTGCCGGTGGCCACCACCGCCGGATGCTGCAAATCAACCTTGCTGATCGGCTCCGACCAAAATGTTTCCTTCTTGTGTGTTGTCATGGGGTTCCTTCCCGTATTGCGTATTGAAGAATGCTCTGCTTGGGTTCCTGTTCAAGTAATACGCAGTACGCACGCGGCGCGATGCATCACTTTTCACTCGTTAGGCTGGCTCTAATAAACTCGCGGTTTAGGCGGGCGATGTTTTTCACGTCGATGCCCTTCGGGCAGGCGACGGCGCACTCGTATTCGTTGGAGCAGTTTCCAAAGCCCAGCTCGTCCATTTTCGCAACCATGTTCTTTGCGCGCTGCGTGCGTTCGGGGTGGCCTTGCGGTAGCAGGGCATACTGCGAAACCTTGGCTGCGGTGAAGAGCATGGCCGCGCCGTTCGGGCAGGCCGCCACGCACGCGCCGCAACCGATGCACTCGGCCGCGTCCATCGCCGCTTCGGCCAGCTCCTTCTTGATCGGCGTGGTAGAGGCCTCCGGCGCGTTGCCGGTCTTGACGGAGACGTAGCCGCCTTCCGTGATGATGGCATCGAGGCCGCTACGGTCAACGATCAGGTCCTTGATAATCGTAAAGGGCTTTGCGCGGAAGGGCTCGATCACGATCTGCTCGTTGTTCTTGAACTTGCGCATGTGCAGTTGGCAGAGCGTGGTGCGCTCGTGCGAGCCATGCGTCTTGCCATTGACCACCGTGCCGCAGCAACCACAGATACCTTCGCGGCAGTCGTGCTCGAACGCGATCGGCTCCACGCCGTTGAGCGTGAGCTG
>JBDLHZ010000228.1:0-4703 GCA_039715135.1 Verrucomicrobiota bacterium | reverse complement strand
GGCTACATGATTTCACCCAGTTGCTTCATGAATTTCCAGCGCTTGCCGGCATCCTCTTCCGCCAGCTTGAAGAGCCCCTCGGCCTCGGCCGGGGCGGTTTTCAGGAGCGTCGTGTAGCGGCGCTCGTTGCGGATGAAGGCCTGGAAGTCGCCGGTCGGTTCCTTGGCGTCCCAAACAAAGCGCTTGCCCTCCTCTCCTTCCGGGTTGAAGCGGTAGAGCGGCCAGTAGCCGCACTCGACGGCATTCTTGGCAATGGTCTGCGTCTTCATCATGTCGATGCCGTGCGCGATGCAGGGCGAGTAGGCCATGATGATGGACGGTCCGTTGTAGTTGACCGCCTCCTGGATGGCCTTCTGCGTCTGCATGCGGTTGGCGCCCATGGAGATTTGGGCAACATAGACATTGCCGTAGCTCATGCACATGAAACCGAGGTTTTTCTTGCCGGCGCGCATGCCGTCGGTCGCGAACTTGGCCACCGCGCCGATCGGCGTGGCCTTGGAGGCCTGGCCGCCGGTGTTGGAGTACACCTCGGTATCGAGCACGAGAATGTTCACGTTCCGGCCGGAGGCCACCACATGGTCGAGTCCGCCGTATCCGATGTCGTACGCCCAGCCGTCGCCGCCGAAGATCCAGATGGCCTTGTCGACGAAGTAGTCCTGCAGCTCGACAACCTTGCGTACCACCGGCGCGGCTTCGGCGGAGGCTTCGGCCAGCGCGGACGGCAGCAGGATCTTCACGGCGTTCTGCGCCGCGACGGCCTCGTCGCCCAGCTCGTTGTCGGTGCAAATTTCCAGCGCCTTTTCAAGGGCAGCCTTCAGGTCGGCAGTGGTTCCGAGCTCCAGCAGCGCGGCAACGTTCTGGCGCAGCAGGGCGCGGTTGTTGTCGACCGCAAGGCGGAAGCCCATGCCGTATTCGGCATTGTCTTCGAAGAGCGAGTTTGCCCACGAGGGGCCGCGCCCTTCCTTGCTGGTGCAGTATGGAATGGTCGGGAAGGTTCCGCCATAGATGGAGGAGCAACCCGTGGCGTTCGATACCACCATGTGCTCGCCGCAGATCTGCGTGACGAGTTTCACATACGGGGTTTCGCCGCAGCCGGCGCAAGCGCCGGAAAACTCGAACAACGGCTTCTTGAACTGCAAGCCTTTAACGGTCGCCGGATTTGCACCATCGAGAACATTGTCTGGAAGCGCATCGAAGAAATAGGTGTTTTCCACTTCGCCGGCGGCTCTTTCATCTTCGAGGGTGGTAAATTCCAGCGCCTTGGTCTTGGCCGGGCAGGTTTCCACGCAGACACCGCAACCCGTGCAGTCCTCGATGTAGACCTGGATCTTGTAGTCCAGTTCCTTCTCGTTCTTGGTCTTGGACTTAAGGGTCGTAAAGGTTTCCGGAGCACTGCCGAGTTCGGCTGGATCGATCTGCTTGGCGCGGATGACGGCATGCGGGCAGGCCATGACGCACTGGTTGCACTGGATGCAGTTTTCGCTGAGCCATTTCGGGACGCGCGGGCCGATGCAGCGTTTCTCAACCTTGCTGGTTCCCGTCGGAAGGGTTCCATCGAAGGTCATCCTGGAGACCGGAACGTCGTCGCCCTTCTGCAGCATGGTCGGAAGGATCACGTCCTTTGCGAAGTCGGAAGCATTTTCCGGAAGCAGATCCGGCAGAACGTAGGACTTGGTGATTTCCGCAGGGACTTCCACCTTTTCGATGGCCGCAACGGAGGCATCGATCGCCTTCCAGTTCATCTCGACAATGTCCATGCCCTTGGCTTCGAAGGTTTTCTTGGCGTAGTCCTTGATGAGCTGGATCGATTGTTCGGCAGGGAGAACCCCGGACAGCTCGAAGTATACCGTCTGCATGACCGTGTTGATGCGGCCACCGAGGCCGACGTCCATGGCGATCTTCAGCGCGTTGACGTTGTAGAAGTTAATCTTGCGGTCGATGATGATCTGCTGCTCCTCCTTCGTGAGGTGCTCGAAGACCTCCGCGGTCGGGATTTCGGAGTTGAGCACGAAGGTGCCGCCTTCTTTGATCGCACCAAGCATGTCGTAGCGGCCAATGTAGGAGACGTTGTGGCAGGCCACGTAGCCGGCATGCTGGACCAAATACGGGTAGTTGACCGGGCTGTCGCCGAAGCGCAGGTGCGATACCGTAACCCCGCCGGACTTCTTGGAGTCGTAGACAAAGTAGGCCTGCGCGGTCATGTCGGTGTTGTCGCCGATAATCTTGATGGTGTTCTTGCACGCGCCGACCGTGCCGTCCGAACCGAAGCCCCAGAATACGGAACTCTTCACGTCGTCCGGCTCGATATTGAACTCTTCACCGAGCGGAATGGAAAGGTTGGTTACGTCGTCTTCAATGCCGACGGTAAAGCCGTGCCATGCGCCGTTGTCGGCGTGGTCGTAGATGGCCTTGACCATGCGCGGCGCAAACTCCTTGGAGGAGAGGCCGTAGCGACCGCCGATAATCTTGAGGCCCTTGCCTTCCAGCGCGGTGACCACGTCGAGGTAGAGCGGTTCGCCGAGCGCGCCGGGTTCCTTGGTGCGGTCAAGGACAATGATCTTCTTCGCGCTTTCCGGAATGCAGCCGGCAAAGGCCTTCGCGGAGAATGGACGATAGAGGCGAACCTTGACGAGGCCAAGCTTTTCGCCGTTGGCGTTGAGCTTTTCGATGGTCTGCTCGATGGTGTCGCAGGCGGAACCCATGGCGATGACGACCTTTTCGGCATCTGCTGCACCGACATAGTCGAATAGGTTGTATTTGCGGCCAAACTTGGCAGCGAACTTGTCCATGTATTCCTGGACGATTTCCGGGACGGCATCGTAATACTTGTTGCTGGTCTCGCGACCCTGGAAGTAGACGTCCGGGTTCTGGGCGGCAACCTTCACCGTCGGGTTTTCCGGCTTGAGGGCGCGGGCACGGAAGCGCTCGATGTATTCCGGCTCAACCAGATCCCCGATCTCGTCGAAGGTGACTTGCTCAACCTTCTGCAGCTCGTGGGAGGTGCGGAAGCCATCGAAGAAGTTCAGGAACGGAACCTGCGCCTTCAGCGTGGCGAGGTGCGAGACCACCGCGAGATCCATCGTTTCCTGGATGGAGCTGGCCGCCACCATGGCAAAGCCGGTGCTGCGCACGGACATCACGTCGGAATGGTCGCCAAAGATGGAGAGCGACTGCGCCGCCAGCGAACGGGCGGAAACGTGGAAAACGGTCGGCAGCATTTCGCCGGCGATCTTGTACATGTTGGGGATCATCAGCAAAAGCCCCTGCGAGGCGGTGTAGGTGGTGGTCAATGCACCGGCGCTCAGCGACCCGTGCACCGCGCCGGCCGCGCCGGCCTCGGACTGCATTTCAACCACGTCGACTTCCCGGCCAAACATGTTCTTCATGCCTTTGCTCGCCCACTCTTCCGCCAGTTCCCCCATGGGGGAAGACGGGGTGATCGGATAGATGGCCGCAATATCGGAAAACGCGTATGCAACGTGCGATGCGGCGGTATTGCCATCAATGGTTACCATTTTTTTACTCATTGCTCAGTCAACTCCTTGTTAAGCATCCCTAGATTACACTAAATATACGAAAATCATGCCTGTTTTGAATTTTCCCAACCAGATTCCCCCGTCAAAAGGCGCACATACTCCCAGAATCGCCTAAAATGAAAAGTTTTTTTGCGCCGAATTTTACACTATCGGATCGCATCCCGGCTACTGGAACCATATTCAAAACAGGAATTTGCGAGAATCCGGCTCCATATCGCGCCTTTACACGGAAATCCATAGGTTGAAAGGATTGAACTGCGTTTCCAAATCAAGGATAAAGGGCGCGGTTTTCAAACAACAGAAAAATACCTATTGGCATTACGGATTAACCCCTATGAGCAACGAAGAAGCAATCGCATCCAACTTCATCCACGAGATCATCGATGCCGACCTCGCCTCCGGCAAGCGCACCGAGGTGGTGACCCGCTTTCCGCCGGAACCCAACGGCTATCTGCACATCGGCCACGCCAAGGCCATCTGCCTCGACTTCGGCACCGCGGAAAAATACAACGGCAAATGCCACCTGCGCTTCGACGACACCAACCCCGAGGCCGAAGACGAAGAATACGTCAACGCCATCCAGGAAGACATCAAATGGCTCGGCTTCGAATGGGGCGACCACGTCTACTGGGCCTCCAACTATTTCGACCAGATGTACGACTATGCTATGCAGCTCATCAAGAAGGGCAAAGCCTACGTCTGCGAGCTGACACAGGAAGAGTTCAAGAACCACCGAGGCGTCCCCACCGAACCCGGCACCGAACCGCCCGGACGCAACCTCTCCGTCGAGGAAAACCTCGAACTGTTCAAAAAGATGAAAAACGGAGGATTCGAGGACGGCTCCTGCGTGCTGCGCGCCAAGATCGACATGGCCTCCCCCAACCTGCACCTGCGCGACCCCGCCCTCTACCGCATCAAGCGCGCCCACCACCACAACACCGGCGACCAATGGTGCATCTACCCGATGTACGACTTCGCCCACTGCATCGAGGACTCCATCGAAGGCGTCACCCACTCCATGTGTACCCTCGAATTCGAAGTACACCGCCCGCTCTACGACTGGATTCTCGACGAACTTGAAGTCTTCCACCCCCAACAGATCGAATTCTCGCGCCTCAACCTCACCTACACCGTCATGAGCAAGCGCAAGCTGCTCGAACTCGTGAA
>JBDLHZ010000227.1:0-4716 GCA_039715135.1 Verrucomicrobiota bacterium | reverse complement strand
AGTGTTCGTCCACCATCTTTTTGATGGCGGCCTTTTCGATCGCCTTCACCAGCGTGGTCTGGTCGGGAATGATCGAGGCAAACTTTGGATCGCCGTTGATGCAGATGGTCGGCAGGTTCTTGACGCCCAGTTTGACCATTATGCCGATGCCTTCGCGGACCTTGATCTTATGCTCGTTGATCCACACCTTGACCATGGCGGCATCGGCGGCCTTCTCGACGGCTTCCATCATGTACTGGCACGGAGCGCAGGAGGTGGAATCGAGCGTGATGACGTCCAGCACCACCGCGCGGGCGCCGAGGTAGTCCGGCACCTCGATATCGTCGAACGAGTCGGCATCCTTGGCCTGGAGCGACTTGGCGGCTTCGCGGGCATACTCGTCGTGCACCACGTCGGAAACGGCCTGCAGGTTTTTCACGGGAACCGCATAGGGCAGGTCGCAGCCCGGAGCCAGGATGAAGCCCTTCTTTCCGCTCTTTTCCATGATGTCGAGCGTTTCCATTTTGGCGTCGTCCTCGTCGCCGAGTAGCAGCACGGAGGTGAGCTTGATGTTGCCGCCGAAGGATTTCTTCTGCGCTTCGCATAGGTCGCGCAGGCGCACCATGTCGATCTGCTCGTCCACCGAAATATTATCGGCACCGGTCTGGGTCATCACCTCCAGGTTGCGGGTCACATCGCCGCAGACAAAGATGGAGGAGATGCCGTTGCGCGCGCGGATGTGGTCGAACACCTTGTTCATGGCCGGCGTGACAAACTGCTCGAAATGGTCGGGCGAGATCTGGCTGGTCATCGGGTCGACCACCGCGATCACGTCCGCACCGTGGTCCAGGTAGATGTCGGCCGACTTGATGCAGACCTCGGCGCAATAGTCGATTACCTCCAGGACCTTGTCCTCCTCGTCGTACATGTCGAGAAAGATTTCGTTGCCAAGAAGGTGGAGGGCGAGGGTGAAGGGGCCGCAGATCAAGCCGTACAGCGCAGTATCTTCGCCCATCTCCTTTTTCAGGGCTTCCAGCGCCGCGACAACAATGGGGAAGCGCCCCTTGGATGCGTCGATCCCTGGCAGGTCGGCAATCTGCTTGCCCTGCGCCAGCGGGTGGCTGGTCACGGCCGGGGGAACCTCGTCCGCCCAATGCAGGTCGCAGCCCAGGATCTCGGCCTCGATCTGCAGGTCGAACATGATCGGCAAGCCATCCGGCTTATAGAGCGATTTTGCTTTCTTGAGTCCCTCGACGACCAATTCCGCCGACTTCAAATATTCCGTTGCGGTCTTGTCGATGAGGTAGCCGCCGTGGCATCCCACAAACGGCACCCACGCCGGTCTTTCCGTTTCCTTGCCTGCAATGGCATCTAGTAGAATCTGCTTTCCTGTCATGGTTTGCTCCTTTTGTGGCGCCCCGCACGTGCGGGGCGCAGGGCAGACAGGAATGTCTGCCCCACATTTTATCAACGATCACTCGGAACCGTTTTGGAATTTCCAAAACAAGTTCTTTTCCCAAACTGGAGCGGGCATGATACGGGGTTTGGGGAATCAGGATAGGACGGATAAGAAAATAATGGTTCGATCTTGCTGTTAAGGTTGGTTTAAATGAAAAGGCTATGCCATCCATAGCGCCGAATCGGCAGGGTTCTACAAGGTTGATGTCCGGTTGAGGTAGGAATAGATATTACCGGAATATTTTTGACAGAAACTACCTGGATAAAATAGTTCACACCATTTACATGTGTTTCGTGAGCCTAGCGCATTTCAAGAAATGGCATGGCCGAGCGCTTTGTTGTAGGTGGGGCGTTGACCTCGCCATTTCTGAACGAGGCTATGGCAAAGAGGCTCCGGGGTCACCGCCCCCGGCTACAACATTTCTTTAAAATGCTCTAATGCTTTTTTGCCAACCCAGTTGCGGCTTGCCCAGCGTGCTTTGCAATGGTTTTGTGGTGCGGCGTGACAACGGGGAAGTCTAGCTTTCCTGCTTCTCTTCCTGTTTTTCTTCCGGGAGTTTGCGGTAGAGGGTGGCTAGGCTGATGTCGAGTTCCTGGGCGGCTTTTACCTTGTCGCCACCCATGGTGTTGATGACGTTCTTGAGGTATTCCTTTTCCTTGGCGCGCAGGAACGCCTTGAGCGATTTCCCTTTTTCGAATTCGCCGGTGAGCGCGGCGCTTTGGGCACCGGGGTTTTCCTCGTAGGAGACGATCAGTTTGGTGGGAAGGGTTTCCTTGGTGATCTTGCCGTCCTTCATGAAGGTCAGGCAGTGCTGGATCACGTTTTGCAGTTCGCGGACGTTGCCGGGCCATGTGTAGTTTTGCAGGATGGAGAGCACGGCGTTGTCCATTACCGGAAACTCGTTGCCCTCCATCTCCTGCGAAATAAAATGCTGTGCAAGCGGGAGGACATCCTCCGGCCGCTGTTTCAGGGGGGGGATGTCGATGGTGATCACGCTTAGGCGGTAGAAAAGGTCTTCGCGGAATTCACCGGCCTTTACGAGGTTTTCCAGGTTTTGGTTCGAGGCGGCGATGATGCGCACATCTACCTCGAACTCCTCGGTTCCGCCCACTTTCCTGATCTTCTTGTTCTGGATGGCGCGCAATAGCTTGGATTGCAGCGAATGCGGGATGGAGTTGATTTCGTCGAGGAAAAGGGATCCGCCTCTGGCGGCTTCGAAGAGGCCGTCCTTGTTGGCGTTGGCACCGGTGAAGGCACCTTTGACATGGCCGAAAAGCTCGGACTCGATCAAGGTTTCCGGCAGCGCGGCGCAGTTGACGGGAAGGAAGGGGGCTTCGGAGCGGGCACTGAAGCTGTGGAGCGCCTCGGCAACCAATTCCTTGCCGGTTCCGCTATCGCCGGTGACCATGATGGTGGTTTTTGTGGGGGCGACGCGCTTGATCATTTCACAAACGTTCACCATGCCTTCGCTTTCGGCGACAATGTTGCCGAAGTATTTCTTGGCTTCGATGTGCGCGTCGCCACTGATTTGCTCGGAAAGCGATTGCTGGTAGTCGAGTGCGCGCTTTACGGTTTCAAGCAGTTCATCGATCTTGAAGGGCTTGGGGATATAATCGAAGGCACCTTCCTTCATGGCTTCGACCGCGGTGGAGACGGTGGCGTAGGCGGTAAGCATGATGACCCCGACGGAGGGGCGCATCTGGCGTGTGTTCCTGAGCAGTTGCATGCCGTCGACCGGTTCCATTTTAATGTCGGAAATCAACAGGTCGAATTGTTCGGATTTGAGCAATTTTTCCGCCACCCCGCCATGTTCGGCGAGCTGCACTTCGTATCCCTTGGAAAGCAGTATCTTATTTAACAAGCTCAGAATTGTCGGATCGTCGTCCGCTATCAGAATTTTGGCCATGTTCGAACCCTTTTGCTATGGTGTTTAGATGGCCTATATAACCCTGATTTTCGACAGTGTAGTCAAGCTTAATGATGGAAAGAAGGTCGGCGGGGGAAAACTCGGCAAAATCGATGAAGTTTTGGATGACAGTATCCATCTCTTCGGAGGCACCCATTATATGGTCGAATAATTCCATGCGGTCGATTTTTCGCGGACTGTTGGGAAGCCAGTCTGCGGCAGTTGTTTTTTCTTCGTAATGCCTCAGTAGTTGAATCGACGCGGAAATGGTGGTGAGCGGCGTGCGGATTTCATGTGCCATTTCACCTGCGATCCGGGTGGCGGTAGTGATTCGCTCCACCTGGGCAAGTTGTTGTTCAAGTTCCAAGGGACGGGAGAGGTCGGAAACAACGAGCAACGTGGCTTCAACGGTTTCTTCATCGTCTTCAATGCCGGGTATTGCGGTGGCTGGAAGCTCGATATCCGCGCTGCGGTACGACACCGGCAGGGGCGAGACACCCGTTCGTTCCAGATAGGTCGATTGGCCGTAGTGTTCTGGAATGGGGCGCGGCCCTGAAACGCATAGTTCCGGGAATGTCCGGACCGATAGTTTTTTTGTGGTTGTGCGCAGCAGTTTGCAGGCGGCCGGGTTTGCGACCAGGATTTGCCCCTGTCGATCCAGTAGAAGGATGCCGGCGCCTAGGTTTTCCAACAGTGTCTGCGCGGTGTTCCGGACATCCCGGTTGTGCTGGTTGAAATAGCTACAGCGTTTCGAGACATAGATACTGGCCGCGCCGAACAGGGCAAAGGTGAACACGCGCAGGAAAATCGTTGAATACAAGGCTTGCGCCCCGGCCTCTTTTCCCTCCGGAAGATATTCCACCAGCATGTGCTGCGAGAGCATGGCGACCATCAAGACATAGATAAGAATACCCAGTGCCGTGATTTTGGCGGCCTGCCAGGGGGTGGCTACAATACCGGCCGAGAGGATGACCAGCGGGTAGAGGAGGGTGAGGTCGCTATTGATCCCGCCGGTAAAGTAGATCAGTCCCGTCACCAGCACCAAATCCGCCAGGAACTGCAGCGGGGCAAGCCGGGTTGAACGCAGCTTGTTGCGCAGCCATAGGGAATAGGGGATGGTGATGACGAAGGCGACACCCATGAAGGCATGGAAGGCGGCATCGTTATGGGGGATTACCAGCGAAAGCAGGACAAGCAACCAAAGAACGCTAAGCCGTGCCAGCAGGATCGCCGTCAATTCCGGCCACGAAATGGTATGGTTGGAATTGTCCATCGCACACCCTTTTCCCTACATCACGATTTCACTCATCTTGAAGATCGGAAGGAACATGGCAATCACGATCGTTCCAATAATCACGCCGACAAAAACCAT
>JBDLHZ010000226.1:0-4725 GCA_039715135.1 Verrucomicrobiota bacterium | reverse complement strand
CGAGGACGAGAACGAGTTCGACGGACGAGGACGAGGATGGCTGACAATTCAAACATGACAGAATACTAGTGCCTGGTGCCTGGCGCCTTGTTGCCGGTTTGTGTCGCACGTTCGATCCGGCGCGAAATGGAGGGGTGGCTGTGCAGCAGGACCTCCGCCCATGCGGCCGGCTCCTTGTTGGATAGGTTTTGGTCGGCCAGCTTTTCAAAGGCCGAGACCAGCGCATCGGCCGATTCCATCTTGTCGATGGCGTAGGCATCGGCCGCAAACTCCCGGTACCGCGAGTGCATGTTGGCGATCGGCATCGAGACGAGCGAAAAGACAAACAGGCTGAAGATGAAGAGCGGGGCCGCGCCAATGTCATAGATGTTGGCGAAGCCGAGCAACCCGGAAAGAAGCGTGAGGCAGAGGTGCGAAACATAGAAACCGCCGAGCGCGAGCACCGAGCTGGTAAACATCAGGCGTAGCGTGTCGCGGTTTTTATAGTGTCCAACCTCGTGCGCAAGGATCGCGAGAATCTCCTCCTGCGAGTAGCCCGAGAGCAACGTGTCGCCCAGAACGATGCGCTTGGTGCGGCCGATTCCGGCAAAGGCGGCGTTCGCGGTCTTGGTCTTGGCCTCCAGCCCCCACTTGAAGATGCCGACCACCTTGATGCCCGCCTCCTCCATCATCGCCCGGACAGCCTGGGTGAGGTCGCCCTCCTCGAGCGGCTCGAACTTGTGGAAGAGCGGCATGATGACCACCGGGGCCAGCGTGGAGATCACCACGGCAAAGAGGATGTAGAAGACGGTGGCAAAGAGCCACCACCAGCCGGGCATCCAGCGCAACAGGGCGTAGATCACCGAAAACAGCACGGTAGCCAGCACAAGGTCGATCAGCAGCGACTTGATGAAATCGGCGAACCAGTCCCCGAAGGTTTCGTTTGAAAGCTCGTAGTGGTGCTCCAGCACATGACCGCTGTAGCAGGAAAGCGGAAACATGCAGGCGGCGAATCCAAATACGGCAATGACCGTGTAGACCGCGTTGACGACATACCACAGGCTTTCGTCAAAACGCGCGGTCAGGCCGTTGGCCAGCGTGGCGGATGCACCGGTAAACTGGAACGCCGACAGCAAGGCAATCACAAACAGCACTTGAAGAATGAAAAGACGGTTGTGGATGGCGTCGTATTCCTTCGCCAGGGCCTCGCGGGGATCTTGGGTGGGTTCATTCATGGTTTAAAGCTCGCTTGAGTAGCCGACCAGCCCCAGTAGGCGGTCCAGTTCGTCGTTGTCGTGGAAATCAACCTCCAGCGATCCCTTCACCTTGCGGCCATTGGTCAATGTTTTCGAAGGATTGATGCGCACGCTGGTACCGAAATACTGGTGGAGCCCGTCGGAGAGCGTGTGCAGATAATCGCTTGGAAGATCCGACCTTTCCGCACGCGGCTTCTTGGGGGGCCGACCGAGTTTCTTGACGATCTTTTCCAAAGCCCGGACAGAGAGCCCCTCCTTGATGGAGCGTTTGGCAAGCAGTTCCATCTCCCTGTGGCTGTCGATCGACAGCAACACCTTGGCATGGCCAACGGACAACAGTTCCTCGGACACATGCTTGCGGATGTTGTCGGGCAGCTCCAGCAGGCGCAGGGCATTGGCCACCGAGGCGCGCGCCTTGCCGACTTGCTCGGCCACCTTTTCCTGCGTCAGGTTGAATTTTTTCTGGAGCAACGCATAGCCCTCGGCTTCCTCGATCGGGTTGAGGTCTTCGCGCTGGAGGTTTTCGATCAGTGCGATTTCCAACGCCTTTTCGTCGCTGGCTTCGACAACGATTATCGGAATCTTCTTGAGCAGCGCGGCCTGCGCGGCCCGCAGGCGGCGCTCCCCGGCAATCAGTTCGAACTTGGTGCCAACCTCGCGCACCAGCAGCGGCTGGAGCACGCCGTGCACCTTGACGGAGTCCACCAGTTCCGAGAGGGCTTCCGCCCCGAAGTTGCTGCGCGGTTGCCACGGACTGGCGACCACCTTGTTCACCGGAACCTCGCGTACGCCGCCGCCCGCATCCCCGGCGGCGTCCCTGGAGGCTGCCTTTTTCGCGGTAGCCTGCTTCTTCGCCGTTGTTCCGTCCTTGATCAGCGCGTCAAGCCCGCGCCCCAATCCAATATGCTTTCCAGCCATGGCTGCTCCTGTTGGTCAAAATGCTGTGACAGAGCATCTTCCCTGCAAACCCCGGAAAATAAAAGGCTAAACTTTCCAGCCGCCGGAACTTAATCAAGCCGCATGCGCCGGCGCGGTTGTTCCTCGGGCTTGGCGGCCTCTTCTTCGGCCTTGCGCTGCTGGTAGGACTTGACCTCGATCTCGGCCTCTTCGGGGCGGAAGCAATCGCGCACCCAGACAAGGTAGATGCAAGCCATGATTCCCCACGCGCAACTGAGAAGCGTGAACAAGGCGGGATTGAAGGGAGGGAATTCCTGAAGGTGGACGATCTGTTCGGCTGTGTAGCCAATGCGCGTATACAACGTATCCATTTCCATTTCGGAAAAGGTGAGCATCATGGAAGCCGAGATCAGCATGACCAAGACGTATGCACCCCACCAAGCATGCATCTTGCGGGTATAGGCGCCCCACCCGACGTAGCCGGAAGCCACAGAGATGACCGCGAGCACCAACGCACCGGGAATTCCGTTCACAACATGCCCGAAAAGAAAAACCACATGGTTCGTGGTGAAGCCAACAACGATGGACAAGCAACCTAACGCGGAGACAAAACTCATCGCCAGCAACGGAAGCGGGCAGCGATCCGTCCAGCAGGGTTCCGGATTACGTCGTTCGCAAGTGGCCGCAACACCTTTCAGTTCGTAGAACGCGATTGAAACCAGTGGGAAGACAATCTGAAGGAGAATCAGAACCAGAACGACGAAATAGAGGATTCCCAGCGCGGGCAGCGGCGAAAGCAAGCCGGAATCAGCCAGCAGGTTGTAGACTTCCGGCAGGATGTATAGAACCAATGCCAGCACCAGTGTGCCGAAAAAGATGGAGACCCATGCGCCGACCAGCAGCAACGCCCGCGCCCACCGCTGCGCCTTGATGCTACCCATTCCCATTACGATGAACCACCCCGTCAGGTAGAACAGGAAACCCATCGACATCCAGTAGTGGATCGGCTTTATACCGTGCAGCCCGTTCGCGGAAACAACGATCAACAGCAACATGGCCAGCGCGAAACAGAAAATACCCAGCAGGATCTCCAACGCGCCGAACACAACCAGCCCAACCGTGCGGTCTTTCGATGGGTCGCCAGCCAGCCACGCCCGTTCAACAATGTTTTCAAGGAACTTCTTCATGGCTGGATGGAACTGGCCTCCATGGGCTGGAAACTATTTGAGGTGGGTTTTTCTGCCCTTTCCGATGGAATAGACTTCGAAGCCGATGTCGAACAGCGCCTGGTGGTCAAGCATGTTCCGGCCATCGAAAACGAAGGCGGGCTTGGCCATGGAATCGTAGATCCGCTGGAAGTCGAGTTCCTTGTACTGCTTCCATTCGGTGAGCAGTGCCACGGCGTGTGCGCCTTCGGCGGCGGCGTATGGATCTTCCTCGAACTCGATCTGGCCGAGCAGGTCCGGCATCTCAAGCTTGGCGTTCTCGATGGCCTTGGGATCGGACACCACCACTTGGGCATGTTCCCCGGCCAGCTCGCGGCAAACCCGGATGGCCGGGCTTTCGCGGGTATCGCCGGTATCGGCCTTGAAGGCAAATCCAAAGATGGCGATGCGCTTGCCGGCAATGGTGTTGAACATGCTGCGGAGCATGGTCTTGACGAAGCGGGTTTCCTGGTAGTCGTTCATGGCAACCACCTGCCGCCAATAATCGGCCGGCGCCTGCAGGCCGTAGGTCTCGCACAGATAGACGAGGTTGAGGATGTCCTTTTTGAAGCACGACCCGCCGAACCCGATGCTGGCCTTGAGAAACTTGGAGCCGATGCGGCTATCGGTTCCAATGGCGTGCGCCACTTCGCCAACATCGGCCTCGGTGGCTTCGCACAGCGCGGAGATGGCGTTGATCGAGCTAACCCGCTGCGCAAGGAAGGCGTTGGCGGTGAGCTTTGAGAGTTCGGACGACCAAACGTTGGCGGTCAGGATGCGTTCGCGCGGAATCCAGGTGGCATAGATGTCGACCAAGGTTTGCAGCGCCTTTTGCCCGCTGGGGGTTTCGTGACCACCGATCAATACACGATCGGGATCCTCGAGATCGGCAACCGCGGTTCCCTCCGCGAGAAATTCGGGATTGGATAGCACTTCGAAATGCACATCGCTCTGCTCGCTGTGCAGCACGCGCTCCATCGCCTCGGCGGTGCGAACCGGCAACGTGCTCTTTTCAACGATAATCTTGTCGGAGGTGGAAACCTCCTTGATGCGGCGGGCGCAGAGTTCCCAATACTGTAGATCGGATGCGCAGCCCGCGCCTTCGCCAAAGGTTTTGGTTGGCGTGTTGACGCTCACGAACACGATGTCGGCATCGCGGATACCCTGATCGACATCGGTGGAGAAAAAGAGGTTGCGGCCACGCGCCGCCTGCACAACCTCGAGCAGGCCCGGCTCGTAGATCGGAAGGTCGTCGATCTGCCATGCGGCAATGCGCTTTTCGTTGATGTCCACCACATTCACCTGAACATCCGGGCATTGCTTGGCAATCATTGCCATGGTGGGTCCCCCGACATAGCCGGCACCGATACAACAGATTTTGGTCATTT
>JBDLHZ010000225.1:0-4734 GCA_039715135.1 Verrucomicrobiota bacterium | reverse complement strand
GCGCGGGTCATGAGATCCATGACGGCTTGGCGCGGATCCTTGCCTTCGTGAACGACGGCGTTGACCTGCTCGGTGATGGGAACGGGGATACCGTGCTGTTCGGCGAGTTTCTTGGCGGCCTGGCAATTCCAAACGCCTTCGGCCACCATTTTCATGCTGGCCATGATCTCTTCGAGGGTTTCCCCCTTGCCGAGCCGTTCGCCGACGCCGCGGTTGCGGCTGTGCTTGCTCATGCAGGTGACCATCAGATCGCCAATACCGCTGAGGCCGGAAAAGGTTTCGGGCTTGGCGCCAAGCGCGACGCCAAGACGGGTGATCTCGGCAAGGCCGCGCGTCATGAGCGCGGCCTTGGAGTTGTCGCCGAAGCCCATGCCGTCGCCAATGCCCGCCGCAACGGCGATCACGTTTTTGAGTGCCCCTCCAAGTTCAACGCCAACGACGTCGTCGAGCGTATAGACGCGAAAGGTTTCGTTCACGAAAAGTTGCTGGATCTGTTCGGCCATATCGTGGTCGTCCGCCGCGATGGTGACGGCGCATGGAACACCGCGCGCCACCTCTTCGGCATGGCTGGGGCCGGAGAGCACGGCCACGGGGCGGCCAAGAAGATGTTCGGCCACCTCGCTCATGCGTTCGTGGGTTTCTTCATCGAGCCCCTTGGTTGCGCTAACAACGAGCGCATTTTCTGGAACCAGGGTTTTGAAGGCTTCGACGACGGGCTTGTAGAAGCGCGATGGAACAACCAGTACCACCAGCCCGGCATCCTTCACGGCTTCGGCGTGGTCGGATGTCCATTGGATTCCGCCGGGAATCGAAACCCCCGGAAGGTAGGTTTTGTTTTCGCCGCTCGTCCTGATCTCATCCAGATATTCCGGGAAAGGCCCCCAGACCACGACATCGTGCCCGTTGCGATCAAGCACCATCGCAAGTGCCGTGCCCCATCCGCCGTCGCCAATTACCGCCGTTTTCATAATACCGCCTCTTTATTTTGTTCCATCTTTCACTTTCGGGGAAACGCTTTCCCTCGCGATGCTCGGGTGAAGCGCTACTACACTGTTTTCCGCAATGAAGGTGTAGCACCGCTTCACTGCCGACAGGCGGAAAGCGGCTTCTGGTTTCATGATTCAGCCCGCCTTCTTCTTTCCAAACCGGTTTTCGGTTCCACTGAGCAACCGCTTGATGTTTGCGCGATGCAGCCAAACGATCAATCCCGCCATGATCGTGAGCGAAACCCGGATGGCGATGCTCTCCTGCCTGGGATCGACCCACACCGTCACGGCCACGGCAATGGCCGCGATGATGGAGGAGAGCGAAACATAGCGTGAAAGCACCATGCAAATCACCCAGCAGACAAATCCAACGCCAATGGCCAGCGGCGCAACGCCCAGCAGCATACCCGCGCTGGTGGCAACGCCCTTGCCGCCCTTGAACTTGAGGTAGACCGGGAACGTGTGGCCAATGATCGCAGCCAAACCAAACAGCACGCCCCACTCACCGTCCAGGTTTCCAATCATTGGGAAAACAAAGGCGGGGATGAACCCCTTCAATGCATCGAGCACGAATGTAAAGATGCCCCACCCCTTCCCGATCACGCGAAAGACGTTGGTCGCGCCAATGTTGCCGCTACCCTTCGAGCGGATGTCAACGCCGCGCATTTTCGCCACCAGCAACCCGAACGGAACCGCCCCCAGCAGATACGATGCAATAGTTAGCAATGTAATATTCATATCTTCAAAATCCGATCCCACCCCTTTGTCTACAACCGCGAATGAACGTCAATTCACGCGAATAGCTTCATGTTATCAACCCGTTGATTGAACACAAGATATGACTCAGCTCTGTGAGGGTGTAGCGTCGTTTCACCCCCGCAAGGGGGAAAACGACCGGCGCGGAAAAACGCTTGAACCATTCCCGGTGGTCATTATTTGCATCCGCAAATTATCATCCGCAGCGCTCATGGCCCTCCCTTCGGTCAGGTGAAGCGTGTGCTACACCGGCATTTATATGCCACATTAATATATTCACGTCCATTTGCGTTTATTAGCGGTTAATATCCCGGATTGCAGCTACTTCCCGAACAGCCATTTCCCCAGATTCTTCAGATCATCCTTCACTGCTTCGTTCTCCCCGATCTCCTCGACCTGTTCCCCCAGAATATCGATCAGCACATCGGAGCTGACGGGAGAAGGTGCGTTTGTCGCGAATGGCTCACCGTCCACCAAATCCTTCAGTGCCTTCTTTGCCGCCTCGCTTTCGCCGATTTCATCGACGTGCGCCCCAAGAACCTCGACGGCGGCATCCGTCAACGTTTCCGGAGTCTCCTGCGATCCAGCCTCCTTGGCCGCCGCCCCTTTTAGGAAGGATTCCAGCAAGGTTTGCGTATTGCCGCCGATGGCGCCATACAGCGCCTGCTGCACATCCACCGTCGGTTCCCGCAACGACCCCTCGACCGGCACGGGAAAGCGGAGCGACCCGATCGAGGCCATTCCGCCCAGCCGGTCGGACAGCTTGTCCTCCAGGACAATATCCGTGATGTTCAGTGTTACCAAGGAATCACGGAACCAGCCCTCGCGACAGTGGATTTGCGGATCAAGGCCAAACGGCGCGGAGCGGATGCCCAGATCGCTGTAGGCTTCCTCCATGAGGCGCGGATCGATTTCCAGCACCTTGCCCGACAGGTCGAACGAGGGTGCCTGCGGGTCGGAAAGAGGAGCCAGCTTCACCTGCAGATCGGTCACGAAGCTGGTGCGCTTGTCCCCGAGCGAACCGATCACGAAAAGCTCGCCCCACGGCAGCGATGGATCCTGCTGCGTTGACAGACTGCTACCCGTAACGCCCAGATCGAGCACAATATCCAACTGGTCGAGCTTGAGATCCACATAGCGCACCTTGGCGTGGCACAGCAACGCCTCGACCAGCACCTCCGGCAGCGGCTTTGCCTTTTCCGGTTCAGGAGCAGGTCTTTCAGCCGAAGGGGGGGGCTCCGGAGAAGGCTGGCCCACATCCGGACCCGGTTCGACCAATGGCGGGGGCGTCGCCAACCATTGATCGAGGTTGATTTCCCCGTCCTTGTTGCGGACCACGTTGAGCAACGCGTTTTCCACCTCGATGGACTCCACGAGGATGGGCGCCTTCTTCAACAGCGAATGGAGATCGATCTCCAGCCGCACGCGATCGATGGAGGCAAGGTTCTCCAGCAGAAATCCATCCGGGTTCTTCACGACCACATCGTTGAGATAGAGGATGCCGCCGGGCAGGTTGATCGACAGCCTCCCTACTCGTACATCGATGCCCGTTTCCGCCTCTATGCGCGGCAGTACCACGTCGCGCATGGTTTTGGTCAGGCCGAATTGAAGGAACAGGTGCAGGCCGAGCAGGATCACCAGGCCCAGCGCCATTACCGCGGTTAATGCTTTCAAGCTTGTTTTCATGTACCCCGCCTCGATTTTCAGATCAATCAACCTTCTAAGGGGACTCGAACTTCCCATTGTGCCGGTTTCACCGGCTGTTGCTTCGGTGTAGTACCGCTTCACCCGGAGGGAAAGCGGTGCCGTACGAGCAGAGAACGCTTTCCTCCCGCTGGTTGGGGAAGCGTTGCTACACCAAAGCGCCTTTGGCATAGACCCAAAATGGCATATCAATATTTTCTGCTCCCCTAATCAACCAACATAGCGAAAAGTTCGTTCTTTCCCAAGTGGCAAGTGAATTTCCGCCACTTGCCTGCCCGGCGTAGCACTGGCGAAGACGAGCCACTCATTCAAAGGCATACCGAACCGCGGGCAGCAGCCACGGCCAGAGGCGTCCGGCAGGCCGGGATTCAAGCTCGGCCTGTTCGTCTCTTGCAAGGTCGGGGAAAAAGTCCAGCCCCGTCAGCTCCTCAAGCTCGTCGATACTGACCAGTTGCGATTTGATCCGCGTGTAGGGCAAACAACGGCGATCAACCAAAAAGGCCATCACCCGCAGTTCATCGCCGGTTTCGTCGGCCAGAATCTTATAGTAGCCCGAAGGGATCGGCACGCCGGAGGAAAGCCGCTTGACCGGATCGGTAAACACGGGGCCAGTCACCACCCACACCTCGTCGAAATAGCGGCCATACCGCCGGGATACACGCCTTTCCAGATCCTTCCAAATATGCCGGTTGACGTGTGGAGTCTGCGGAATGATGTTGCTCATCAGAAACGTTTCCCACTGCCCGGTGGTGCCATGGCGGGTCGCAATGGCATGGTTTGGCGCCATGTGCCCGCGATCGTAGCCCGAACCCCGGTAGTCGTCGTGCGACACCTTTGCCTCGGTCCGGTGGTCGGTCCGGAAACGCGACGGCCGCTTGCCGGACTCCAGACTGGGCACGTCGAACACGCGGTACGCCACCCAAAGCGGGTTTTTCATGGAATCGCTATAGCCTACGACATAGCTCTCGTTTTCCAGAACCTTCGCCCGGTCGATCAGCTTCAGGCCCTGCGAAGGGTATCCGCCATAGGCATGCCCTTCCTCCCCGCGCTGTTCTGCAGAAGTGCGGCAATCCCGGCCCCACAGCCCCAGTCCGTCCCATCCCTCGACTATTTTAAACCCGTTCCGTCGAAGCGTGCGATCCAGCCACGGGGCAACCTTGTAGACCGTGTAGCGAGTCGACCACGGTAGAAAAAAGTAGCCCACCGTGCCGAAGACATACACCATGATCAATACCACCAGCAGCCGGAAGCGGCGGACGCCCTTCGATTTTTCCCTTCTCGATCCCAT
>JBDLHZ010000224.1:0-4749 GCA_039715135.1 Verrucomicrobiota bacterium | reverse complement strand
CAAGGTCTACGCCGTCGACTGCGGCACCAACCAGCTCCACTACAAACTGCGCCAGGATCCCCGCGTCGTCGTCATGGAAAACACCAACGCGCGCTACCTGACGGAAGAGGATATTCCCGAAAAGGCCGGCTTTTGCAGCATCGACACCTCGTTCATTTCGCTAACCAACATCCTACCTCCGCTCAAACAGTTGATGAAGCCCGGCGGACACATCGTCTCGCTCATCAAGCCCCAGTTCGAGGCGGGCAAGGATCAGGTCGGCAAAGGCGGCGTCGTGCGCGACCCGGCTATCCACGAGGAAGTGATCGAAAAGGTCAAACGCTTCGGCACCGAAGAACTCGGCTTCCAGTGGCTGGAACTCTGCACCTCCCCCATCACCGGCCCCGCCGGGAACATTGAATTCCTCGCCTATTGGCAGGTGTGACAATCCGTAGGTCTACAAACATGGTCGGGAAGCCAACCCCGCTGAAGACTCAAGGGGTTGCAATACGCGCTCCGGCATCTGGCCATACTCTTCTGAAATCGGATTCGTTGAGGGTAAGCAACCGATCAACCTTCGCCTTCTGCGCCGCCTTGGCCGCCAAGGCATCGTAAACCACGCCGCCAGCCAGACCCAGCCGCGCCAGTTGATCGAGTACTTCGCGATATTCCCTTGCGCCAAGCGGCACAACCTTGGCAACGGCTTCCACGTTCTCGCGCACGAGGCTCCTTGCAAGCTGGGGATTGATACGCGGGTGCAAAGGCAGACGTGTGAGCACCGCATACAATTCCGCCAACGTATGCGTGGAGACTACCAGTTCGGCTTTGCCTGAATGCGCCTTTTGCAGCAAAGGAACGGTTCGCTGGTGGGCGGGATGCGATTCCACCAGCGCCGCGACCAAGACAGACGTGTCCGCAAAGATCGTCATGAAGACGTTCCCCAAGCCGCAGCCCGATTAAAGCGGTCGTTCCGTTGTTCGCGAAGCGCACCCCCGACATCGCCGGCAGCCTTGCCCGTGAACACCTTGACCCCGCCGGATTTCTTGATGAAATCCTGCCGGGCAACAGGCGTCAGGACGATGGAATCCTCGGTTTCCGATAGATCGAGCGTATCGCCCGGATGAATGTTGAAATCATCGCGAACCGCTTTCGGTAAAACCATCCGTCCAAACCTGTCGATCGCCAATTGCATGGAACACCTCGCTTTGGGTTCTTTAGTGGCAACCTATATTGGCAATTGCTTGGTGTCAATGGCAATTTTACGGGAAACCATGCTGCTGCACAGAATGGTTCGCGGATGCAAGCACCGCAAAACACGAAAAAATCAAAAACTGTATTGCCTTGCCGCCGCGTTTAAGGCTCACTGCGCCGCAACAAACAAGAGCACCCCTGTCCACCCCGGATTTCAACATGGAAAACACCCACCCCATCCCGAAGAGAGAACTGCAAATTTCGCTGCGCAACACCACGATTGCAGGCGCGGTCGGCATATTCTTTTTCATGATTGTGCAGAACGGCCCCATTCCGCTAATGCTCGAAAAGCTTGGTGCCGGCGGCATCGTAATCGGCCTGACCGCCACCCTGTTCCAGCTGGGCATGCTGGCCCAGATTCCGGCGGCCTTCTTCGCGGAACGCCTGGCCGGCCGCAAGCTGTTCTGGACCACCACCACCATCGCGGCCCGCCTGCTAATGATGATTCCGGGAATCCACCTGCTGCTCTTTCCCCATCATCAATCGACAAACATCTGGCTAACCGTGGCAGCCATAGGCTTTTTCAGCTTTCTGGCCCAGACCAGCATGCCGTCGTGGCATAGCTGGATGGCCGACCTGGTGCCGGAATCGATGAGGGCCTCCTTTTGGTCCAGACGCCAAGGCATCGTGCTGGCCGCGGCTGCCGCAAGTGTCGCGCTAACCGGATGGTTCCTCGACCTTTTCCCCGAAACCGCAATCTCCGGCTTTGGGTGGCTTCTGGTCTTTGCCTCGGCCATGGGCGTGCTGGACATCGTGATCCACTGGCGGGTTGCGGAGCCGCCCCCCATTCCCCCCAACCGCACCCTTTCGGTGGCCAAGCGAATCCTGCAGCCCCTGAAAAACCGCGACTTCCGCCATTTCACCTTTGCGATGTGCATCTGGTTTTTCGCCGTCGGCCTCTTCGCCCCCTTCCTAAACGTCTACCTTAAATCAACCTTCGGCGTCACCTATACGCACATCTCCACCATCCAGTTGACGGGCATGTTCAGCAGTGTCGTGGCCAGTTTCATCGGCGGCCGCCTGATCGACCGCATGGGCCTGCGCACCTACGGCCTGGCCATGGTCGTAGCCGTGCCGTTCTTTTCGATCCTGTGGTTTTTCCTCGACGGCAACGCCACGGGAATGCTTCCGGTTCTCGGAACCGTTCCCCAGCCGGTCATGATGCTTTGCATCAACTCCCTGATTGGCAGCGGCGTCTATGCCGCCGTGGGCATGCTTCAGCTAAACCTGCTTTCCGCCCTCGCCCCCAGCGAAGGCCGCACCATGGCCATGGCCGTCCACTGGTCGCTCATTGGCTTGCTTTCCGCCTCCGGCCCGGTTGCTGGCGGATGGATCAAGGACTTCGTCACTGCCCACCCTATCGACTTCCACCTCTACGCCGGAACGCGGTTTTCATACTTCCATGTCCTACTCATCCTGCATGGTCTATTGACGTGGTTCGCCATGCTGCCCTTCCTGTTCAGGATACAAAAGAAAGATGGCGAATGGCCGCTGAAGCAAGCCGTGGCGGACATTTTCATCCTCACTCCGCTGCGCACCGTCCGCAACGCCTATAGCTTCAACCTGGCCCTAAGCTCCGTGGCCGTCAACACCGTCAAGGGAACCGCCAGCGCCACCGGCAAGATTGCCGCAAAGGCGGCCAAGGATACCGGCACCATCGCCATCCGTGCCGTGAAGGATACCGTCGAGTCCGCCAAGCGCGCCGGAAAGGAATCGGTCGAAAAGGCCAAGCAAAAGCAGGAAAAGAAGATGCCCCGCTAAAAACGGGGCGTTTTCTGGAACGTTGTAGCCGGGGGCGGTGACCCCGGAACACGCTACGGCAGTTTCAAATCGTCAAACCCCGCAAGGAATCCACGAACCTTTTCCTCGATCACCGCAACGCCGCCTTGTCCATCGCTCTCGATATTGATCGGGATTACCGGATCGTGAAGCGACTTGCGCACCAGCACCCAGCCGTTTTCGCAGGTCACGTGTACGCCCTCGTGGTTGTTGGGCGTGAGCGACCAGCCTTCCTCGGTTTCGGCAAAGGCCTTGAACTTTTCAAGCACGGCTTCCGCATAGGCAGAGAAATCCTCCACAAGGATCTTCGGACGGAACTCCGTTGCCTCGGCCGGCTCGGGAAGCGCGGCAATCAATTCATCAACCGTTCCCTGCCCCGCCGCTTTGAGCTGGGCAATCTTGATCAGGATCTTGGCAATCTGGTAGGCGCCGTCGTCGAGGAAATAGTTTTCCTTGAGCGCACCGTGTCCAGAGGTTTCCAGCGCGAGGAAAGAAGGCGTGCCGGATTCGTTCAACCGAATGGCTTCGTTGATGACATTTTTATAGCCACGCTGGAATCGATGGTGCACCCCGCCGAGCTTTTCCTCGATCCACCATTTCAATCCGGTCGAGGTGACCGAGTCTGTAACGATGGTGGAGCCGGGATGCTCTTCGAGCACGATGGTTGACATCAGTGCAATAAAGCGGTTGCGGTTGATCGGCTTGCCGTTTTTGTCGACGGCACCCGCACGGTCGACATCGGTGTCGAAAATAATGCCGAAGTCGGCGTTGTTGTCCTTTACCGCCGCAATGATGGCCTCCATTGCATCCTTGTCTTCCGGATTCGGAATATGGTTCGGGAACGATCCGTCCGGCTCCAGGAACTGGCTGCCGGCGGTGTTCGCGCCAAGCGGCTTGAGTACCTGATCGACAAAGTAGCCGCCTGCGCCATTTCCGGCATCGACGACAATCCTCAGTCCTTCCAGCGGCCGCTCGCCTCCCGCACCCTTCCGAATGATTTGAACAAGATGGTTGGCATAATCATCCATCAGAGAAACCGTGGACGTATTCGCAAGTGCGGCACTTTCAATGTCGCCGGTCTCGGTTGCAATCGTAAGGATTTCCTTGATCTCCTGCTTTCCAAGCCCGCCTTCGCGAATGAAGAATTTCAACCCGTTGCGGTTGAACGGCAGGTGGCTGGCCGTCAGCATGATCGAACCATCGTAGCCGTGGTTTTCAAACACGGTCGACATGAACATTGCTGGCGTCGAGGCCAGCCCGCAGTCGAAAACGGCACAACCACCCTTTTCCAAACCTTGGAAAACGGCGGTCTTGATCGCCTCGGACGAAAGGCGCGAATCGTGCCCGACCGCCACCTTCAGCCCGGACTTGCCCAGCTTCTTTTCCAGCCATTGGGAAAAGGCATGGCCAATCGTGCGAGCAATATCCTCGGTCAAAGTGACAGGTTCACCCTCGACGCCCTCAAGGGCAACACCGCGCACATCGCTTCCGTTTTGCAACTTGAAATATTTATCCACCGTTCTCTCCTCAACAATCCTTAAACACAAAGACACAAAGTACACGAAGGGAAGGCAGAACCTACCTGTTTCTTCGAGACCTTCGTGCCTTCGTGGTTATTTATGCCAGCAGTGCAGTAGCTTTTTCGTAGACGTTTTCGGTGGTGAAGCCGAACTTTTCGAGCAGCACCTTGTATGGCGCGGAGGCTCCAAAGTCGTCTTTCGAAATGATGGTCCCGTGGCG
>JBDLHZ010000223.1:0-4767 GCA_039715135.1 Verrucomicrobiota bacterium | reverse complement strand
TGGAAGTCCCAGCGTGAAACGAAAATCGTCCAATGCCTTTTGGTAGTTGGCCCGCGACAGCGTCCAGCGGTCGGCGGCATTCAGTTCGCTCTGACGTGCCTGCGCCGCCTCGAAGTCGGCGATCCGGCCCGCCTTGGCATACGACTCGGTCTGTTCGCGGTTGGCAATGGTGCTCTCGTAGTTCTTGCGTTCGTTGTCAAGCTGGTCGAGCGACCGCAGCGTCGCGTAGTATTGGGCGGCGATATTGATCACAAAATCCTGCTGGTAGCGCTTGAAGTCGCGAACGGCATAGACCATGTCGCGCTCGGCCTGCCGCAACGGCTCCTTCGTCACCAAGGGGCCAAACCCATTCAACAGGGGCTGAACAATGTTGAACGTCAGTGCGTTATTGGCATCGCTGCTGTCCGGGTTCGTAAAATAGTTCACCATGTTCTGGCTAAAGTTCAGGCTGATTTTCGCTCCCGAGGCCAGTGTGCGCGAAATCCCCGCACCAAACCTCGCATCCACCCCGTTGTCTCCGAAGGTTTCGGCGGTGCCGTCCGTGTATTTTATCGCCGACGATTCCGCCGTGGCCGAGGCGCTGTAGTCCCAGTTGAAGTCCTTTTGCGTTTTGGCGAGGCCCAGCGCCTGGATAAACAGGAATTCCTTGCGGGTCTGGTAGGAGCGGCTGTTGGCCATGGCGATGGAGAGGGTATCCGCAAGGGAAAGCAGATCCGGTTTTTCCGCATTGCGATCCTGTTCGAGCAGTTCGCGCAACCGTAGGTTTTCGTCGTCGTCAATGGAGAATTCAGTAGCTTCACCCAGCCCTGTGTGCTGCGCTCCGCGGATGTTTCCATAGGCTGCGCGATCCGCCCGCTTCTCCGCAAAATTCCCGATCTTCGTGCAGGATGCCGTCAATGCCAGCACTCCGAACAGTATCGCGATTCCCCACGGTCTGGAAAAAATCCTCCCCATGGAAATAAGAATAGGCAAATGCAGGTTTACGGCAATGCTTATTTACCGGATTCGCGATGCAACAAGGTTCACAAGTCCCCGTCCGTGTGCTACAACGTTTCCGGAGTCTGAAAGAACCATGAAGCAAGTGCTCGTACTCATCAATCCGAAGTCCGGCGTAGGCGGCCCCTACCGCTACATCTCCGCCATTGAAAAGGTGTGGGATACACCGGAGCACGATGTCTCGTTCCAGTTCAGCCAGTCCGCCGAAGACGGGGCCGAAAAGGTGCGCCGCGCCATTGAGCGCGGAACCGACACCGTACTGGTGGTGGGCGGCGACGGCATGGTCAATACCATTGGCTCCGAACTCGTCAACACCGATGTGCGGCTAGGCGTGGTGCCCGCAGGAAGCGGCAATGGATTCGCCCGCCATTTCGGGATTCCACTCCATCCCGCCGGCGCGGCGAAAGCCCTGCTCGGGGGCTATACCGCGCCCATCGATGTCGGCAAGGTTAACAACCGGCTGTTCTTCGTGACCTGCTCCATGGCCTGGGACGGCGCACTCGTGGAAACCTTCGAAAAATATCCCTTCCGCGGAATCGTTCCCTATGTGCTGGCCGGGGCACAGCAGTTGCTTGAATACCGCGCCCAGCCCTTTCATATTGAAATCGATGGCGAACCCCTCGACTTCAAGCACCCGCTCATTTTCACCGTCGCCAACCTTTCGCAGTTTGGTGGGGATGTACTCGTCGCGCCCGACGCCCAAGCCGACAGTGGAAACCTCGAACTGGTGGCCATCGAAAAAAAGGACATGCCGCTGGTCGTCAGCCAGATCCACCGTTTGATCGAAAAAACATTCCACCATCACCCGCTGGTCACCAACCGCCACTTCAAAACCATGACGGTCCACCGCGAAAACGCCTCGCCCATCCAGATCGACGGCGAAGTGATGAGGGCCGACACAGACGTACACATCGAAGTCCTCCCCAGCGCCCTCAACGTCATCATCCCAAATTAATTACGCGTTACGAATTACGGATTACAGATATGGACAACTTTTCACCCGACACACAATTCATGCGCATGGCATTGCGCGAGGCCGAGCAAGCCGCCGCCGAGGGCGAGGTGCCCTGCGGTGCCGTCATCGTCAAGGACGGCGAAGTGATCGGCAAGGCGCACAACCAGACCGAAATGCTCAACGACCCCACCGCCCACGCCGAAATCCTCGCCATCACCCAGGCCACGCAAGCCGTCGGCAACTGGCGGCTCAACGATGCCGTGATGTATGTCACCAAGGAACCCTGCCCCATGTGCGCCGGGGCGCTCGTACTCTCCCGCATGAAAAAAGTCGTCTGGGGCATGACCGACCCCGTCCGCGGCGGCGCCGTATCCAAGTTCAATATCCTCAATACCGCCGACCTCAACCATGCCGTCGAAGTCGAAACCGGCCTCATGGAAGACGACTGCAAGGCCGTCATGCAGGATTTTTTCCTGAACCTGCGGAAAAAATCCAAGGAACAGAAGAAGCAAAACAGTATCGAGGGAAAAGGGAAATAGACTGCGCGAAGCGCCTTGGAGTGCCGGAGACCCCGTCTCCGCTTTTCGTAGTGCACCGAGCGTACGCAAAGAGCGGAGACGGGGTCTCCGGCACTCCAGAGCGGCTATGCCGCAGAAGAAGCAGAATGGTCAAATCGATGAAACATAACACACTGGATATTTTTTTCTACGAAGCCTTCGAGGAGGAGCAGGCTGCGCTCAAATCTTTCCTGCCGGATTCCATCAGCGCCGATTTCACCGACGCAACCATACAGGAAGCTGCTCACACCGAACCACCGGCACGGATCATCAGCCTGCGGACCCAGTCCGTTATTCCTCCAGCGTGGTCGGAAAGGATGGAAGCCCTGCTCTCCCGCAGCACCGGTCATGACCATCTGCTCGCCTACCGTGCCGCCACCGGTACTTCCGCCGCGTTGGCGTACCTTCCCCTCTATTGCGCACGTGCCGTTGCCGAGCAGGCCCTGTTGCTCTGGCTGGCGCTCAGCCGCAAGCTGCCGCGGCAGACCGAACAGTTCAGAACCTTCCACCGCGACGGTATTACCGGCAAGGAAACCGCCGGGAAAAAACTCCTCGTGGTTGGTGTCGGAAATATCGGCGGCGAAATTGTCCGCATCGGACAAGGGCTTGGAATGGCCGTCTGGGGCGTCGATCCCGTCAGAAAGCACGATTTCGTCGACTATGTCGAATACGATGACAAAAAGGCGGAGGCCGACATCATCGTCTGCGCCATGAACCTGACCGACGAAAACCGTGGATATTTCAATGCGGACAGGTTGTCCGGCATTAAACCCGATGCCCTGTTCATCAATATCGCGCGCGGCGAACTTTCCCCGCCCGGCGTGTTGCTGGAAAAACTGGAAAGCGGACAACTTGGCGGAGTAGGCATCGATGTCTACGATGCCGAAAGCGAACTGGCCGTTGCACTCCGCACCGGCCAGGCTTCGGAAAATCCGTCCGTTCGCGCCGTTCTCAAGCTACGGGAACTGCCAAATGTTATCTGCACCCCGCATAACGCATTCAACACCCACGAAGCGGTACTGCGCAAATCGGAGCAAAGCATCCAGCAGGTGGAGAGCTATCTCCAAACCGGCGAATTCATCTGGGCGGTAGAGCCTCTTGGAAAACCCCTAGCCAAATGCACAACGGTGTAGTGCGTGCTTCCATTCTGATGGAGCACGCATTGTTTGGAATCAACAGGTTGTGAAAAAGCGTGCTCCCGCAGACGGGAAGCACGCACCACACCGCCCAAAGGTTTTGCAAGAGGCTCGGTATAGGAGGAAATAATATGAGGATTACCGAAAAGCGAAGAAGTCCGTAGATGTTTCCGTGGGGGAATCCGTCAGGATTCATCCGGGAGCTTCAAGGTTTTAGCCAAACGAAATAAGTTGTATTAATTCAATCTCACACAGAGCCATCGCGTGACCACGTTGGCGCGGAACGCGACTCACGTTGGCAAAGCCACAGAGATTTTGGCTCTGCTTCGTGGCTTTGTGCCTTCGTGTGAGTCAAGCCGCTCCTAATGTGGGAAACATTAACCAAGTCTATTTATGTTACAGTACACTAGCTAGCCACCCGCACTGCACTGCGTAGCTGTTCGACATCGTCGAGCTTGATCCAACCGGAGAGTAGGTTCAGCGCATTGGCCGCACCGCAGGCCATTCCGGTGGTGATCGCTTCGGAAACATCCTTACCGCGACTCAACTCAATCGCCATTCCAGCCGTTACCGCGTCGCCGCTGCCGACTGGGTTGACCGCCTCGATCGTTGGCGGGAAGATTTCCAGGGTTTTGGATTCGTCGACATAGAAGGCGCTCCGGCTTCCGCGCGTGATCAGCACCGATTGCGCCCCGCGTTGAATCAGGTCGCGGCAAGCGGCCATCAGGTCGTTGCCGCCACAGGTCTGCAGCAGTTCGACATCGTTGATCTTCACGATGAACGGCTTGTGCTTCAGCGCCAGAAGCAACGGCTCGCTCGGTGCATCGAGAATCACGCGGCCGCCCTGCCCCGCCACCATTTTGGCAATCTGCGCATAGGCATCGACCGGTGCGCCGGCGGGGTGTTTTCCGGAGATCGCAACAACCGCCCCCGAAAGATTCAGCGATTGGAAAAGCGCAACCATTCGGCTCCATTCGTCAGCAGAGATTGGCGGCATCTCCTCCACCAGTTCGGTGATTTCCGGATTTCCCGGCTCCACCAGCGTTTGGCAGATGCGTGTTTCGCCCTCCACCTCCACATGCCGGAAAGCAACGCCTTCGCTCTCCAGCATCTCTTCGAGCAA
>JBDLHZ010000222.1:0-4783 GCA_039715135.1 Verrucomicrobiota bacterium | reverse complement strand
GCATGCCTGCAAATCGCGCCTGCCATGGCTAATGGTCACCCTCTTTGCCGGCTTCGTGAGCAGTGTCATTCTCAAACGCTTCATCGACCATCATGTCATCGCTCTCAGCTTTTTCGTTCCCATCATCATGGCCATGGGCGGCAATACCGGAATCCAATCCTCCACGCTGATCGTTCGCGGTCTGGCGGTGGGTTCGATCACCGAACGGGAAATATTCAAACTGCTCGGCCGCGAACTGACGGCCGGTGCGCTGATGGGCTTGTTCTGTGGTGTGGTTATCGGGGTTTGGGCAAACTTCATGGTTGGAACAGGGGGTGACATCCCCGCGATCTACCTTGCGTTCACGGTTGGTGTTTCGCTTTTTGCCGCCATGATGTTTGCTGCGGTATTCGGGGCGTTTGCGCCGCTGTTGCTCAACCGGTTCAAGGTCGATCCCGCCGTGGCGTCGGGGCCGTTTGTAACGGCGTCGAACGACATTCTCGCCTTGCTGATCTACTATGCCATCACCCTCTTCCTAATCATGTTGCGCACCAGCCTGACAGGTGCCTGAATGATTGTCCGCGCCACCGCCATTCCCCTTGCCTGCCACCCCTACTCCAGCACCTCGCGCGTTGTGCATTGGCTCACGCGCCGCCACGGAAAGATCTCCACGCTGTTGAAAGGCGCCCTGCGCCCCAAGAGTCCGTTCCTTGGCGAATACGAACTCTTCGGCACCAGCGAACTGCTCTACTTCCAAAAACGCACCGGCACGCTCCACACCGGAAAGGAATGCGCCCTGCTCCACCCGCGCACCACCTTCCGCACCGACTGGCGCGCCATGCAGGCCGCCTCAACCCTCTCCGCACTCTTCAACAGAACCACCCCCGACGAAGCCCCGCAGCCCGGCCTGTTCGAACTCTTCGAGGAACTGCTCGACCTTGCGGAGGAACATGGTCGCCACCCCCAGTTCCTGCCTTGGGCCGAACTACGTTTTTGCAACCATCAGGGCCATGCCCCGAACCTTGGATCCTGCGTGCTCTGCCCATCGGAAAAGGAGTTGCGTTTCTGCGCATCCTCCGGCGGAACCGTGTGCGCCGAATGCTCCAGGAACCACAAGCTTCCAACCTTGGAATGCCCGGCCGACGTACTCGCCATTCTCCGGACCTGGCAACGGGCCGACCACCCCCGTGCCGTGGTGAAAACCCGCCTCTCCGCAAAGCAGGAAACCCGGCTCAATGCCATCGTCGGAACCTTCATGCGCCACCACTTCAATCTCCCGCCCGAATCCCGCAATGCGGTGTGGGATACGTGATCCGGGATGCAGGATACGGGATGTCGAAGACCCCGAGACCGAGGCGCAACGACAGGTGGATTGCATGGGTTCTTGCCACAACTCCCTGTAGGCGGCACGATTCCGTATCGCAGGTAATTGAGCGTGAATAGCAATCAATTTTCGCCTGCTCCATGCAGAGCCAGTCCTGCTTAAGTTAGCCATTCGGGTCAGTCCTTCCTGACGCCTTCCCTGTTGCTCGGTGCAGTACCGCTTCACCCAATAGGGAAAGCGGTGCCGTGCGAGCAAAATCCGTTCAAGAGGGAAACGGTTCCGGTCTCCGGAGCGGTTTTTTTATGCAATAATCTTCTGCATCATCCCGTCTTGCTTTCTACGTGGAGGCAACTAGACTGCACAGATCGACAATTACAGGGTTATTTTTTCCTATGAAATACAGACGAAATCCACTGCTGGCACTGTCCCTTCTATCGACTGCGGCCCTGTTGTTCCAGGCCATGGCCCAGACGCCGCCTTCCCGTTCGAATCCGGGCCCGGAGATTCCTCCCCCAGAGTCGCAGACCGCGCCCGGAACCCCTGCAATGGCCGCACCGCAGCAAGTGGCGGCGACTCCACAAAGGGCTGAAAAGCTATATTCCTTCAAGTTCGAAGGGGCCGATCTCGACACCGTGATGCAGACCTACTGCGAATGGACGGAGAAAATCTACCTGAAGAACGACGCCGTAAAGGCCACCATTACCCTCAAGGCCAGCGATCTCACCAAGAAAGAATGCATCCAAGTGGTTGAAACCATTCTGGGCATGAACAATATTGCGTTGGTTCCCTCGGGCGACAAATTCATAAAGGTGGTTCAGGCAACCGCCCCCGACCTCGGCGGGCAAGGCCTCAAGATCAACATGGATTCCGAACGGCGACCCGGCAGCACCGATAAGCTTGTCACGCAGATCGTCCAGCTCCAGCACGTCGAGATTCCCGAAGTGCAGGCCGCCGTCCAGCACCTGATGCATGCCTACGGCAAGATCATGGCGCTGGAGCGAAGCAACAGCCTGATGATCACGGACACCGAAGCCAACATCAAGCGGGTTCGCGAACTGCTCGAATTCATCGACCAGCCCAGCGCAGGCATCGAACCGCGCATCTACAAGATCGAGCATGCCGACGCGTCCGAGATTGCCTCCATGCTCAACGAAATCATTACCGTGGCGCAAGGCGGGCAACCCTCCACCGGCAGCACGAGAACCCGCACCCCGCCCGGGGTCATCCGAGCCCGCACTACAAAAAGGGGGGCCAAACCCGCCGCACCCACGCAAGCCAGCATTTCCTCCACCCAGGCCGGAGCCAACGTCATCATCCATGGCCAAGCCAAGGTGATCTCCGACGAACGCACCAACATTATCATCATCTTTTCGCAGGAAGAAAACTTCGAGTTTTTCGACAAGATCATCAAGACGCTTGACGTCGAGGTCGATCCGGCCATTACCTTCGAGGTCGTCAACCTCGAATATGCCGATGCCGTGGAATTGTCCGGAACACTCAACGAGCTCGTTGGTGCGGCGACTGGCTCCGGATCACGCGGCGGCACCAGTTCCTCTCGCACCAGCTCCTCCCGCAGCCGCACCAGCGGCATCCAGCGCGCCAGCAGAAGTAGCTCCTCCAGAAACACCTCCTCCCGCAGTAGCAGTTCGTCCCGCAACACCCGGATTACCCCGAACGCAAGAGCCTCCGCCCCGGCTTCAATCGAAAACCTCAGCCGCCTGTCGGAAGAGACTCGGATCCTGGCCGACGAACGCTCCAACTCCGTCCTGCTCATGGGCGAAAAATCCGATATCGCCGCCCTCAAGGAAGTCATCAAGAGCCTGGACGTCATGCTCGAACAGGTCGTGATCGAAGCAGCTATTTTCGAGATTGGCCTGGGGGATGAGCTGAGGCACGGAATCGACTGGCTCTATCGCGCGCAGGGGGATGAAAAAATCGGCGCATGGGACGGGCAATCGTTGGTCACCAATTCGGTGAACAGCTTGGTCTCTGGAGCATTCAACTACTATCAGAACCTTACCGGCCTAGATTCCCAGATGCTGATCAATCTCTCCCAAACCGATCAGGATGCCCGGTTGATTTCAACGCCGGTGATCATGACCACGGACAATACCGAAGCCACCCTGAGCATTGGCGAGCAACGCCCTGTGGTCACATCGACCGATTCGTATTCCAGCAATCTGGGCGGACAGCGCTCCAACTATGAATACAAGGATATCGGCATCCAGCTCACCGTAACGCCGCGCATCAATCCCCAGCGCTTCGTGGTGATGGAACTCACCCAAAAGGCCGACCAGATTGGCACCATTGTTACAATCGATGACAATGAAGTCCCGACCATCCTTAACCGAGAATTCGAGGCATCCATCGCGGTTCCCGACAGAGGAACGGTTGTACTGGGCGGGCTGATGAGTTCGGAGATGAAGGATAGCGTCAACAAAATACCGATTCTTGGCGATATTCCCCTGATTGGTCGCTACCTCTTCAGCTCGGTCACCAAAGTGGAAGACCAGCGCGAGCTCATTGTTCTGATGACACCCTATGTGATGACCAACATGGATGAAATGCAGGGAGAGACCGATCGGCTTTACAAGGGAACGGGTCTCATGCAGGAAGATTGGGGGAAAAACAACTGGTCGGAAAGCAAACTGCGGCAGATACCGGACGAAGAAGAACCAACGGCACAACGCAAGCCACCTGCACGGAACGAACCACCTGCACAAAATACCATATCTCCTAATCCAGAACCCCAAACGGCGGAAAAATCCCCGGCAGACGAATTGCTCGAACTACTGAATACCATGGAATAACAATCGGCTCCGGCATGCGGCACATCCACTTTATCGGCATCGGCGGGGTCGGCATGAACGGCCTCGCCCAACTTGCCGCCCTTTCCGATTATTCCGTTTCGGGTTCCGACCGCGCCCATAATCCCGAAGCCGAACCTTTTCGCTCTCTTGGAAAGCTCGGCATCCAAATTTTTCCGCAGGATGGATCGGGGATAAGCGCCGGCACCAAACAAGTCGTCTACAGCACCGCCATCGAATCCAACAACCCGGACTTGGTTAAAGCCAGGGAATTGAACACCCCCCTGCTCCATCGCGCCGAATTCCTTAAGGAGTTGATCGGCGACGGCAAACTGATCGCCGTGGCCGGCACCGCCGGCAAAACCACCACCACCGGCCTGCTCGGCTGGATCTTCGAATGCATGGGCAAGGATCCCTCCGTCTACAACGGTGCGGCAGTGCTCAATTGGAAAACCAAGGGTCCGATCGGCAATGTCCGGAAAGGAAACTCCAACCTCTGGATCATCGAGGCCGACGAATCCGACAAATCGTTCCTCAAATTCCACCCGACTCACTCCATCATCACCAACATTTTCAAGGATCACTACGAACTCGATGAACTCCAAACAATGTTCGACCGGTTCGAGAATCAAACCACAGGCATCACCATTAGGGGTCGGTCCTCGGATTTAAG
>JBDLHZ010000221.1:0-4795 GCA_039715135.1 Verrucomicrobiota bacterium | reverse complement strand
AAGCCCCGGCGAAGAAGAAGGCCGTGAAGAAAGCTCCGGCGAAGAAAAAGGCTCCCGCCAAGAAGAAGGCCGCGAAAAAGAAAGCCAAGAAGAAGTAGAATGGCTTCATCAAGCAAGAAAACGCCCCGCACCTGCGGGGCGTTTTTTGTTGTTTGGGCTCGCCTTTGTAGGCTATCTTCCGCCCATTCATAGAGAAGGGGGACTCTGCATGAGATGTCCGAAATGTGAAGGAAAAGAAAACCGTGTGATCGATAGCCGGGAAGTACGCAACGGCAGCTCCATTCGCCGCCGCCGCGTATGCATCGATTGCGGGCACCGTTTCACCACCTATGAAGAAATACAGCGCGCCCAGCTGCAAGTCACCAAGCGCGATGAACGCCGCGAGGAACTTAGCCGCGACAAGCTCATCAAGAGTCTTCAGATTGCCTGCCGCAAACGGCACATCAGCGTGGAGCAGATCGAGCGCATTGCCGACGCCATCATAATGGAAGTCGAGTCGGAATATGAAAAGGAAGTCCCCAGCATGGCGCTTGGAAAGAAGGTCATGACGGCACTCGAGAAACTGGACGAGGTTGCCTACATCCGCTACGCCTCCGTCTACCGCCGCTTCCGCGATGCCGGCCAGTTCATGAACGAAGTCGAACGCCTCATTGGGCGCGAATGAAGACCACCTCTTTTCCAGCTTCGAACACTCGGCAGGATGTCTGGGCGACACACCTTCAGGACGTTTTCCTGTCGTTGGAAATTCCCTCCGGCACGATGGCCGACAACGTTTCGGCGAGTGTTGCGATGTATTGCCGGCAGTTCCATCCGCAAGGCGTGCAGCGCTCCGATCTGGTCCTGCTGGTTGCGCGGGCTTTTTGCGCGGTGAACGATCGCGCCGCCGCGGAGCGTGTGCTGGATTCCATGCAGCCCCACAGTCGCCATGTTTCGCGTTGGCTTGAAATCCTTTCCGAACTGCACCACTTCCCTTCGTTGCTTCCCTACTTTTCGCTCGGCATCATCCGGCCCGCAGACTGGGCGGGAGCGAAGCTCGACCGCATGTGGACGCTTGATTTTGGCCGGCTTGCCCTCGCCGATGCGGAAAGGCACGAGATAATGCTCTACCGTTCCATCCGCGCCATCGTTGAAAACATGTTTGTCTTCTGGGATGCCACGGAAGGGGAGGGCGTGCTTGGGTTGAAAGGACTGCCGGCCTTGAATGTGGAGAAAGGTTCGCGCCGGAAACAAACCCTCACCGCGGCGGACGACCTGCTCGAATACATTGCCGACCTTTTCCTGCAGGAGAAGAAGCATCGCAATTGGCGCGCGGTGCCGACGTTGATGAAGATTGGATGACAAGATGATTGGATCGTTTAAGGAACTGGACAGGAAGCGGAAGCAATTCGACAAGGAACGCCCGTCTGCCGGATTCACGCATCCCGTGCTCCAGTCGCCGGCGCTTCCCGTGCTTGGGAGCATCCTTTCCGGCATCTTGCTGGCGCTCGGTTTCCCGGGGTTTGGGAAATCAACCGTGGTTTTTGCGGCGCTCGTTCCGCTAATGTTTGCCGTCCAGTCGGCCTCCGTCAAAAAGGCGGCGTGGCTGGGCCTGCTTTGCGGGTTTGTCTTTTTCATGACGTCGCTTTCGTGGCTATGCAACCTGTTCGGCATGGTCGAGGGCGTGTGGCTTGGGTTAAGCGCACTGCTCGGCTACGCGGTGCTGGCACTCTACTGCGCGCTCTACTTCATTCCCTTTGCCATCGCCGTCTCGCTTGGCGTGCGGCGGTGGGGAGCCTCCAATGGCTTGAGAAACATTCAGTTGATGTTTGCCTTCACGATGGTTTGGGTCGGGGCGGAATACCTGCGTGGCATCGTCCTCACCGGGTTCCCGTGGAATCCGCTCGGGGTTTCGCAATATGCAAACACCACCATCATTCAAGTCGCCGAATGGGGAGGCGTCTCCGTCGTCTCCGCCTACATTGTCTGGATGAACGCCGGCATATTCTTCACCGTCCGCCAATATACCCACCGGGAAAGCGGCACGAAATACCGTCCGCACTTCGAGCTCATGATCGGCATCCTGCCCATTGCGCTCTCCCTCATGTCCGGCATGAACCTGCTCCTCGACCTGCCGAAAAAAACCAGGCCGCTCAACGTCGCCCTTGTGCAACCCAATATCTCGCAGGCCGAAAAGTGGGATGCGGAAAAGGTGCAGCAAATCCGCAACACCCTCGAAGAGCTCACCGAAACCGTCGCCCGGATCGAAGGCATCGATCTCATCATTTGGCCGGAAACCGCATTGCCCGACTATGTGCGTGTCAGCCCGTCAAGCCAGGCTCTTGTTGGGCGCATGGTGGAGCTGGGGTTCCCCCTGCTCGCCGGCGCAATGGACCTGAGTATTTCAGATTCCGGCCATACCTATTATAATAGCTCGATTCTCTTCGGCACCAATGGTGCCGAGATTGCCAAATACGACAAGCAGCACCTTGTGCCTTTCGGCGAATATGTGCCGTTTCCCGGACTCATGAAAAAGTTTACCCCCATCGAGGTCGATTGTGGCGCCGGAACGGAAAGCACGCTGATGCCGCTGGAGGGCAAAGCTCCGTTTTCCGTGCTCATCTGTTTCGAGGACATCGTTGCGCCGCTCGCGGCCAGGGCCGTGCGCAACGGCGCACGCTGGCTCGTGAACCAGACCAACGATGCATGGTTCGACCCCGGCCCCCAGTCCGAGCAGCATCTTGCGCAGGCTGTATTCCGCTGCATCGAAAACCGTGTCCCCATGGCGCGGTGCTGCAACACGGGCGTCACCTGCATCATCGATGCCTACGGCAACGTGACGCGCAACCTCGACCCGCGTACCAGCGGCTTCACCGTGAACGAAATCCACCCGCGCCCCGCCGGCCTCGAAAAAACCTTCTATACCCGCAACGGCGATGCCTTCGCCAAAGCCTCCCTCCTCGCCGCCGCCACCGTTGTCTTCGTGTTGCGCTTCAAGGGGTGGGGGGATGGTAAATCAAGGTAGTCGAGAATCGGTTTACCGTTGACGGTGTTGGTAAGCCACGATAAAACTGTTTTTGTTTACCGAAAGGATGGCCATGGAGTTGACGCAAAATCTTTGGGAGCGGTACGGGTTCACCGATAATCCATACGACACGAAGGCGTTGTCGCTCAGCAAGGCGGCTCCGCTCTCGGTGCAGGATGCCTATGTGGAGCGGGACTCCTCTTCGGCGGCGTCGAGATTGCTGATGAATTTTTTGCGGAATCCAGGAGGCGGGCGGATTATCGTGGAGGGCGAGCCGGGCGTAGGCAAGACGACGTTCGTAAACTACCACCGTCAGTTGTGGGAATCATCGAAGGACCACCGGTTGCTTTCACCGTTGACGGAAATCTCGGTTCGGGAAGGATGGAGCGAGCGCGATTTTCTGCTTGGCCTTCTGGCTGCGCTTTCCGCGCGTCTGCGTCTGGACATGGGCGAAAAGGCGTTCGATAAAAACAAGGTTTTGCGAAGGATCACGGCAATCACCGGCGTGCATGTTGAAAAAGGGCACGGCTTTTCAGGCAGTATTTCCGTGATCGGAACCGGCGGCGGCTTTGGTCGCACCAGCAACTCGTCTGTCAAGGTGGGAGAGGTGACCAACGATCAGTTGCGGGAGTTGTTGGCGGGATTGATTGCCTTGGTTCAGAAACTGGGCTTCGCCGGGGCGGTGTTCCACCTGGACAATCTGGAGCTATTGGCCCGGCGGGGTGCGGAAAAGCTTCGCGACTTTTTTGAAAACGTGCGGGATGTCCTGCAGGAGCCGGGAGCCTATTTCATTTTTGTGGGCTACGAAGGGATGTTCCAGCAGGTGATCAGTCCCTTGCCGCGTGTGCGCAGTATCTTTTTCGATACGCCGGCGCATCTTGAGCCGCTGTCGCGCGATGCGGTGAAGCAGGTGATGGAAAAACGCTACCGGTTGCTTTCCTTCCCCGGAACGCAATGGATTGCCCCGGTCGAAGACGATGTTGTCTCCTTTCTCTATGAAGCCTTTTCGGGCAAGATTCGCTATGTCATGAACGCCGTCACCTCGCTGATCAGCCACCTGCCCGACAGCTACGCCCAGCCGCTGGGTCTGGAAGAGGCGAAGGCGGGACTGCGCGAAATCGTCTCCGGCGAACTCAAGCACACCATCCATGGCATGGAGCTGGAGGTGTTTCTCGAAGCCGTCCGGCTGGGTCGGTTCACCAACAGCTCGCTTGCCGCCAGTATGGGCAGGAGCAAGCAGCAGATCCAGAAATACCTGCGCAACTGGATTGATCTGTGTCTCGCTGCCCACGCGGAAAAGCAAGGCCGCAACCAATTCTACGAAGTCGATCCGCGCTTCATGGTGCTTAATGAAGAAACACCGGTCTGACTTTTCCCCCATTGCGGGGTTTGGGATCGAAACGCTGTTGGGCTATATTCCCGGTTTCAATCCTTGGGTGAATAATGATGGATGATTTGAAAATAAAGATTATGGATTTCCGGGGGCAGCTCGCCGAGATGGAGGGCTATCTCGAAATCGTTGCCAAGCGCGCGAAGCTCCAAACCCTGGAAGCCGAAGCCGCCAATCCGGAGTTCTGGAACGACCAGGCCAAGGCGCAGGCGAACATTGCCGCAACGAAGTCGCTCAAGATGGTGCTCGATCCGTTCGATGCGATTGCCTCCGGACTCGACGATGCGGAGGTGATGCTCGAACTGGCCGAAGCCGGCGAGGAGGAGGCGCTGGCGGAAGCGGCTTCCGAACTGGAAAAGGTAGAGAGCGGGTTCCAGTCGCTGGAAATGCAATCGTTGCTGGGT
>JBDLHZ010000220.1:0-4796 GCA_039715135.1 Verrucomicrobiota bacterium | reverse complement strand
TGAAACCACGCCTTGTGGAAAATGGGCTTCGGCCAGAATCGAAGGGACTCCCGCCGTCCCGATCTCGACAACCTTGCCATGTTCCAGTGGAACCTTGCTTAAGAGCATGATACCAAAGCAACCCTCCTGCGGTTCGGCAATGCGGTGTTTGTAGTCTGCATCCAGTACGGCCAGTTGCGTCGCCCATTTTGGCGTTACCTCTTCCAGAAGCAGGATGTCGGGCTTGGCATTTCGGATGGCTTCCAGTACCTGTTCCGTGTTGCCATTGGAGGCATTGAGGTTCATCAGCATGGCGCGAGCGGTTGGATTTGTCGGTGGGGCGGGCTTGCCAAAATAGAGCGGGAGGACAAAGGCATAGTTGAGGCAGGCCAGCAAAACCAGCGCAACCGCCTTCTTGTTTTGCCGCTGCCACAGCGCAACCCCGATCAACACCAGGCAGGTTTGCATGTATTGCACCCGGAAGTGCGAGAACAGGTCGAGCGTCCAATGTAGCCGCCCAAGGAATCCAAGCACCGTTGCAAAGGCCAATCCAGCCGCCATCACATTGGCAATACCGCCTACTGTTAGACTCTTTTGTTTCCTCTTCATGATTTTTCTCACACAGAGCCACTAAGCCACGAAGTTCAATAGGATTCTTTGTGTCTCCGTGGCTTCGTGTGAATTTCCAAATTTATACATCAATAACCAGCCCGCACCATTGTCCGTCACCGTCGCGCGAGATTTCGCGACAGCCGAGTTGGACGAAGGTTTCGGCCACGGCATCGGCCTCGATTTCCCGGATGCCGCTGAGCAGCATCCGCTTCTTGGTTGCGCGCTTGATCAGCGGCGCGGCCTCGAGCAGCACCGACGTCAGAATGTTGGCGCAGACAATGTCGGCAGGCTTTGAGCTCCAGCCCGGTTCGAGTACATCGGCTTGGAAAAAGTGGATTTTCCCTTCCACGCCGTTTCGTTTGGCGTTGACGTTGCATTGATCAACACAGGTGGGATCGTGGTCGAACGCGACGACATCCGGAATGCCAAGCTTGATGGCGGCGATGGAAAGGATTCCGCTGCCGGTTCCCGCATCGATCATGGTTTCGGGATTCAATGCCTGGAACGCCTCTTCGAGCGCTTCGATGCAAAACTTGGTAGTGAAGTGTCCGCCGGTGCCAAAGCTCAGACCGGGGTTGATAATGATGTTGATCCTTCCGTCTTCAGGAACAGGCTCCCATTCGGGAACAATGCGTAGGTTGTGTCCGAGTTCCATGGCTTGGAAATGGTGCTGCCAGAAGGTGGTCCAATCCTGCTCAAGATATTCCTTTGCATCCACCGCCTGGATCGGCAGTTCTTCCGGCAAAGCCTTCTTTGCAATCTCGGCTTCGAGTAGCGAGTCGAAATAGATTTCGAGGCGCGACTCCTCGGCCAGTGGCTGCGTTACCTCGATCGGTTCTTTCTGCAGCGCTTCGCGCACCCATTCACAAACGGATTCCACATCCTGTGCAGCCACCAGCAGGTTGATCTGCCCGCCGCAGTTTTTGTTTTCTTTATTCATGGTTCTCCGGTGTTGAGGTGGTCGCATCGCCCGCTTCTAGCGGGCTTTCCGCAGAGGCCTCCAAGATGGAGGCGGTACGTTTTTTCTGCTGTTTGCGCGCAGTTTCAACCAGATCGATTGTTTCGCTCCAATTGTTCTGGAGGAGTTTTTTGAACTTGGCAATGTTTTCGTGCTTCGGCACAAATGCCGAGTTGCGCCGGATGGTGCCGATGTGGGTTGCATAGGTCCACAGCAGGTCGATGTAGTGCGCGCGATCGGCGACATCGATCACGATGGGGGGAAGGCCGCCTCGCAACACGGGGAGGTTGGCCAGCAGGCGGGCCATGCGGCCATTGCCATCGAAGAACGGGTGGACGCGCACAAACGAAAGGTGTGCCCATGCATATGTCTCGATGGCTCGTTTGGCCGTGTTGGCTGCATTCAGCCGCTTGTTGAATTCAACCAGCCAGCGCTCCATCAGGTGTGGAGTATCGGAGGGGGAGGCATATTCCATATAGACCATCTTGCCATCCTTCATGCCGGTGGTTCCATTCTCTTCCCGCTTCCAGCCTCCGATGGGTCGGAGGTAGTCGATGGCCGACTTGTCCATCACCGCTTTGTGGAGGTCGAACAGGTCGCTTTCGGTAATTGAATCGACTTGAACCATTTCGTTGATCAGGTCGATGGCGCGGGCATGGCCGTAGACCTCCTGATGGTCCTGCAGCGGCTTTCCGCTGATGGTTAGTCCGTGCTCCATCACCATGAGTGTTTCGCCCAGCGTCAGCGTATTGCCTTCGATCGCGGTGGATTCATGTGTCCAGAGTGCTGCCACCTGCTGCATCAATGATTCGCGAATGTCATGCGGGAATCCGTCGTAGAATTGTTTGTGGGCGGGTCTTTTTTCCATCCGCGTCTTCATGAATGAAAAGACGGCGTTGTGGGTGATGCCGAGCTGGTAGCGTTCGTTCAATTGCGCCGCAATACGGCGATAGCTCGTGCCCGCTTGGAGGAGGGAGCGGATCTCTTCCTCATAGGATGCCAGTTTGGATTGGAAAGGTTTTCCGGGCATGATGTAACGACAATTCTCTTAATTCGCGGGCATTGTAACGACAATCTTTGCCGAAACAAGCAAATAAGTCGTTACAAATCGGTTTGGTGTCTCGACTGGCGGGATAGCCGACTGGAAGTCGGCGGTACGGTCGTATCGCCGGCATCTTGCCGGCCTTGTTCAAACCCAAATCTTTTCAGGAAGCCGGGAACATCGGGGCGGTTGCCGCGCTGGTAGTCGCGCCAGAGGGCATCGGCAACGGTTTTTTCGTTCAGCCCTTTTTCATCACTCAGAAACTCCATCAGTAGTTTGGCAAGGCGCACCATGTGAAGATTGCCGGTGGTGTTGGTCTTTGCGTAGAGCCAGTCGCTCCACTCCATGAAGGCTGCGAAGGGAGAGGGGGCGTCCCGCCAAATCAATGGCGCGGCATGGATGAACTGCCCGTTGTTGACGGTCAGATCCCAGTAGCGCGCGAAGCGGCTGATTCGCTGCATCTGCTCAAAGGGAATCAGATTGGTTTGCAGGATCTCGTAGGGCGCATGCGGGCTGTAGACCATTTTCCAATCCTTGGAATGCCGGTCGATCGGCGCGCCACGCAGTCGCTTGAGGATACCAAGCTGGATCTCCTGCGGATTGAGCGCGAGCAGGCGGTTGAAGCCGGACTCAAAGCTTTCGAGATCTTCGCCGGGCAAGCCTGCAATCAAGTCGGAATGGATATGCACGCCGGTCTCTTCGCGCAGACGCCGCATGTTGGCTTCGATTTTTTCGGTGTCGAGCGGGCGCTGGATGCGATGTGCCACGGCCACGTTAAAGGTCTGGATGCCGACCTCGAATTGGAGCATGCCGGGCGGGCATTGTTTGACTGCATCCATCAATCCGTCCGGCAGGTGATCGGGAATCACCTCGAAGTGCAGCATCATGCCGGGTTCGTAACGCTCGCGGAAAAAGGTGAGCATCTTCAGCGCAAAGGCGATATCGATGTTGAAGGTGCGGTCGACAAACTTAAAACTGCGCACCCCGCGGCCGAGCAGTTTTTCGAAAGCCGGGAAAAGCTTCTCCTCCGGGAAATAGCGCACGGTTGGATCAAGCGACGACATGCAGTATTCGCATCGGAACGGGCAGCCGCGCGACGCCTCGACATAGATCGCGCGATGGGCGATGTCTTCATCGGAATAAAGATCGTAGGGCAGCTCGATCTGCGCCACATCCACCGGCGCTGCGTGGAGCAGGCGAGCCGCCTGCGGTACGTCCGCTCCACTGGGCAGGCGAGCCGCCTGCGGTACGGTCTGTATCGCCGCCGGCTCGGCGGCTTTCGTATCGCAGGCGGCTCGCCTGCTTCCCGCAAAGTCCACGCGGAACCTGGCCTTCTCCGGATTCCGGCGGATGTAGTTGCGGATGCGGTTCAGTTCATCCATGTCACGGACAATGTGGTCGTAGCTCTCTTTTTGCCACAGTTGGCCTTTTCGGTTTAATGCTTGGTTGATGGCGTGGGCGGAATAGGATTTCCATGTGTGCAGAATAGCGGGAAGTCCGAAGCCTGGAAGCGGTTTTACCAAAACATGCACATGGTTTGGCATCACTACCCATTCGTCGAGTTCATATCTTTCTCCGTCGAAGTGCTGGAGGGTTTCGGCAACATGTGCTGCCAGTTCAGGGTTTTTCAGGCAGCACGATCCGGCTCCCTCGTCCAGCCACTCATTCACGCGTTCCGAAAACAGCTCGTTGAATCGTTCCCGCTCCTTTTCGGAATAGGGTGGATGGTGGTGCTCTTCCCATTTGCGGCGAAGTTCTTCGTATTCCTTGATGCGCGATTGCGGTATGGAGTCGGCAAGGCGGAAGGTGACGAAGTAGGTGCAGTCGTCCTGGGTCCAGTGCGGGAGGTTTTTGCGGCGGGTTTGGTGGACTTCTTGATAGGGGTTGAAACCGGTGGCTTCGGGCAGGCGAGCCGCCTGCGGTACGGTGGCCGCCGAGCCGGCGGCGGTACAAGGCGTATCGACAGGTAATTGCACGCACGCACGCAATTTTCGCCTGTTCAGCAGTGCGTGGCAGAGTTTGGGAAACGCAATTTCCCCTTCGCCGCAGATGACGTGGTCGGCATAGCGGAAGATTTCCTGTTCCTCGGTTTCATGGCTTATTTCGGGGCCGCCGAGAATGAGTGAGATGTCGGGGCGGATGTTTTTGAGCAGGGCGGCGACCTTGGTGGCGAGTTCGATGTTCCAGATATGGCAACCGATGCCG
>JBDLHZ010000219.1:0-4797 GCA_039715135.1 Verrucomicrobiota bacterium | reverse complement strand
ATCTAATTGGCACCGCCGCCTATACGACCACCCCGCTCGAACAGAGCGGACAAGCAAGTGTGAGCATCGGCACAAGAGAGCACTACACTGCCAACGTCTCCGCCTTCGCTTCCGGCACGGGCGGTTTTCTTGATTGGGAAAAGGCGCGGCAGATCGACCATGAAGCCAACTATCTTGATCGGTATGCGGGCGGTGCGCATTTCCAGCACTTCGCGAACGACTGGCAGATCGACCTGATCGGCGCGGGGCAGGAAAAGAAATTCGGCGCGCAAGGCTACTACGGACAAGACTCCGCAACCTATGCCGAACAAAAAACCGAGGATGCACTCGTCTTCCTTGGTGCCATGCGCGGCGAACTGGACGATGCCTATTTCCGTACAAGCGCTGCATGGCGGCAGTTCGATGATGAAATAATAGGACTGACCCCTATGGTTCACGATGTGCGTTCACGTTTCAGCGCGGTGGCGCTTGAAGGCCGCACAATGGAGATTCAGCACATTGCACTGAACCTGCGCGGCGACATCGAAAACGAACAGGTGGATGGAACCTATACAGCCGACCGTACGCGCGGCTCGGTGCTGATCCTGCCCGAGGCGCGGTTCGAGCGTTTCACCGTCAAGGCGGGGCTGAACTCTGTGTTCCAAACGTCGGAAGCCGCCGAATTTCTCCCCATGGCAGGAATCGACTGGTTTGCAACGGACAACAGCTCCGCCTATGCATCGTATTCCGAAACCATCCAGCAACCGGATTTCCAAACCTTGGAAAGCGAACCGTCGCTTCAAATGCAGAAGGCGCAAAACAGTGAGATTGGATTCCGGCAGTTTTTATCGGCCAGCCTCGATTGGCGCGCGGCGGTGTTCCACCGTCGGCTGGAAAACGCATCGGACTGGATCGGCGGCACAACGGCCACCGGCCTCGGAATGCTGAACGTGGCGGGGGTGGAGTCGGGAGCCAGCTACTCCCCCTCCGAAGACCTGAGGCTTCGCGCCTTCTATCAGTGGATCCACAAGGACAGCAACCGGACGGACGGCTTCTACGAACTAGACTATCCCGAACACCTGCTGAACCTTTCCGCCTACTGGGAATTTTTGGATGAATTTGCCGTGGAATTTGCCCAGACCACGCGCTATCAAACCGAAAACGATGCACGCACGAGCAACGATTTTGGTGCCGCCGCATCCTTGGGCTTGCATTACCTCCCCCGCTTCGCCAACAATGTGCGCCTTTCGTTCCGGGTGGACAACCTGTGGGGATCGAACTTCCAGGCCATCCCCGGCCTGAAGCCGCGTCCTGCCACCGTCTCCGCCGGGATTGCCGCGACTTGGTAGGCAAGCACAAAAAATAAAAAGAAGCCTTGCTTGCTTATTGTTAAAAACTTAGTGTATTTCGTGTTTTAATCGAAATTAGAGAGGACTTTGAAATGGGTTTTGAAAAAGGGTCGTTGAGCTTCCGCATGTTTTTTGTTTCGCGCAATCCAGCTTCGACGGATGTCGACAAGTTTGCCGCGCAGGCGCTGCCGCCGTTGAACACGCTGGCCGAGGAGGAGATCCACGGCTGGGTGGCGGGGCGCCACCTGCTCGACCGCAACATTACCGAAGAGACCGCCTTTCTCGGCGGCTATCTGCGCCTGACCCTGACGCAGGCGAAGAAAAAGGTTCCCACCTCCCTGCTCCAGGCCGAATGCGCCGTGGAGGAGATGGCCGTGATGGAGGCCGAGGGGAAGCAATACCTCAACCAGCAGGCGCGGAGCGAAATCAAGAAGGACGTCAAGGAGCGCCTGCTCCCCGACATGCCCCCGCAGCTCAAGGGCCTCGACTTTGTCTTCGACGAGCGCTCGAGCATGCTCTACGCCACCGCCACCTCCGAAAAGCAGCTCGATGCCTTTGTGCTCAGCCTCATGCAAACCACCGGCGTCATGGCCGAGGTGGCCGACCCGGAAACGATCGCCGCCAAGAGCGAGGGCATCGACGTGCACGACTGGGCGCCCGCCAGCTTTTCCGCCGAACTGGAAGACGGCATGGTCGACGGCACCGCCGGGCGCGAATTCCTGATGTGGCTGTGGTACAGCTCCGAAAAACGCGGCGGGCTGGCGAATATTCCCGATGTCGGGGAAATCGCCTACATGGTCGAAGGGCCGCTCACCTTCGTGATGGAGGGCAAGGGTGCGCACGAGATCGTGTTGAAGAAAGGCGAGCCGATGCTTAGCGCCGAGGCGCGCACCGCCCTGCTCAGCGGCAAGAAGCTGAAAAAGGCCAAGCTCCAGTTTGTGCGCGGCGAAGAGGCATGGGCCTTCACGTTCGACGCCGACGAATTCATCTTCCGCAGCCTCAAGCTGCCGCAGACCGAAGCCTTCGACCGTGTCGGTAAGTTCCAGGAGCGCATGGTGCTGCTCGAAACCTTCCGGCAATCCTTCTTCCACCTCTACACGGAGTTCGTGAAGGAGCGCAATGCTTCCAGGAACTGGAAGGAAACCAAGGCCGCCATGCGCAAGTGGGTTGCCGACCGGCCAACGACGGTGTAAAGACGCCGCCCGGAACAGGCGGCGCAATACCAAAACCCAACCCCGGTTTATTTTTTCATCAGCTTCGGAATCAAGCCAATGTTCCAGAGCGCGGAGAGGCCGATCAGGATATAGATGATTTTTGCCAGGGTCGAAGTGCTGTAGGCGGAACCGCCATCGGCAAATATTTCTTCAATAAAGTTCCATTCAAACAGACCAACCAGTCCCCAGTTGATCGCACCGATCGTGACCAGGATCGGAGCTACCACATTGACAATACCCAGTGCTTTTTGCTTATCCATCTTTCGCTCTCCTCTTGTTAGTTGAATGATTGAACATGGTGCCTGAACTTCGCGGGCATCTTAACAAGCCAGGAAAAATGCTCAATCGATATTTGACGGGAACTCCCCAGCTCTTTCGACCGAAAGCGAACCGTCAACCACTCTGGCAACGGAGCAATCGATGCCAACCGCCTGAAGGCGGAACTACGAACTTTTAAGTTCCTTCTTGAGCAGACGGACGAATTTTTCGGCGGGCCGGTGTTCGGCACCCATCATGCAGGCCTGGATCCAGTTGCGTTCAAGCAGGTAGTGGCTACGATAGCTGATGAGTATGCCGTGTTCCTTGAGCATATCGCCAATGTTTTCCGACGAGTGGATTTCCGGAAGCGCAATGGTGACGACGGCAGGCATGGCGCAGGAGTCGGGCGCAAGGATCGGCGCATCGATCGCGGCGAGCTTGCGGCGGATTGCGGTCGACCAGCCGCGCACATCATCGAAGCGCTTGTCCCAGTCGTGCGCCTTGAGCGCGGCAAGCAACGCATAGACGAGATTGGATTGGATGGTGTATGGGATGCCGTCGCTGGCCTGGTAGATTCCAAGATCGAGCACGCAGGGAAGGAAGTCGGGCACGGGCCGCAGGTCGTGGTTGTGGAACACCATGCAGAGGCCGCAAATGGAGGCCAAACCCTTGCCGCTGGTTCCCGAGGCGAGGTAGACGCCGGAAAGGTCGACCGGCACGGTGCCGATGGAACTGATGCAGTCCATGCAGAGCTTGATGCCGCGTTCGGTACATAGCTGCTTGTACATCTCGAGGTCGTTGAGCACGCCGGTAGAGGTTTCGCAGTGCGTGCCCCAAATCCACTCCACCCCGGGGTTTTCCTTCAATGCCCGTTCGATGTCTGATTTTTCGAAGGCCTGCCCTTCGGGGATTTCCACGGTTTGGAAAATGAGTTTTGCCCCATTGGCATTCTTCACGAGGCGCCGGCCAAACTCACCGCTAACGAGGATAAGGCCGGGCTTGCAAAGGAGCGACAGTTGCCCGGCGATGGCGTCGTTGGCCAAGGTACCCGAACCCATCAGAATTTCGACCTGTCCGGCATTCATCAGGTCGCACAGCAACTCGCGCACCTTCTGGAAATCCTTCACGAAGGATTCGCCACGGTGCGAACAAGGCTTGCTCCCATAGACCTCGCCGACCTGCTTGGAAAAATCGACAGGGCCAGGCAGGAAGTTAAAGGCCATGGTATCGTCGTTGGCCAGGTCGTGCGTGTCCTTGGCGAACGAGCGGGAACGGTCTTTGAGATCGTGGTAGGCCTCGACCGTACCGTACATCGGCTGGTACTGCGCCCCCTCGCTACCAACCAAGGGACCGAAGGGAACAAAGCCAAGATACTTGTAGAGCTTGATCTGCCGGACAGTGCCCGAGATGACGAAGAGATCGCGCCCGCAATCGATGGCATGCAGGACGAGCTGGGCGATGAGCCCCTGTGAAATCCGGGTATAACGGTATTCCTCTTCGACGGCCAACAGGCGGATCTCGCAGAGCGAGCGACCGGGAGGCAGGTAGGAATCGAGGTTTTCAAGTTTTTGGTCGAGGGAAAAGGGTCGCTTGTCGCGGAAGGCGATCATGCCGGCAAGAATCCCGCGTTCCTCGTGGATACAGATGATATAGGTGTTTTCCTCGTGGAATTTATCGGCCAGCTTCTTTTCCCGATTGGGCTCGTGCTGGGGAATCTCCTCCACAAAGGTTTTATAGTTCAGTGCGTGAACGGCCTCGAACTCCCAAGGCTGCTCCGCGATCTTGAAGATGAATCCATCAAGTAAACCCATTTTTAGTTCTTCCTTATGATTTCTGGTTTATTCGCACCTATTGGCACAAGCAACCTTTATGGTTTAAAGCACATTTTTGATTTCCGATTGTTGATTTCCGATTTTCGGGTCTGCGACAGCTTTTTTCAGGAAAGGCCAATCGCGTGACCGCGTTGTCGCGGAACGCGACTCACGTGGCGCCGCCTG
>JBDLHZ010000218.1:0-4808 GCA_039715135.1 Verrucomicrobiota bacterium | reverse complement strand
AGTACAGTGGATATCTGGTCACGGTTACGGATGCCCGTGGAGAGACCATTGCGGTGAAAAGCACATCTAACTGGTTGAAAGACAACCTGGAAAACCTGATGAAGCTTTCCGTTGGAAACTACATGGACAAAACCTGCACGCGCACCTTCCCCGCTCGACCCAAGGAACCCAAATTCTAGAGTGGATCAACCGAAGCTTTGGATAACGTACAAATCGTTTGGAGGCCATCGAGAGTTAAACGCACTTTTACAATGCTATTGGAGAAAAAATGAGCACTTCCGAACAGAGAGTACTTAATGCGGTCAACCACCGGAACTATGACCGGATTCCGGTTGATTTCTGGTCAACCGCCGAAACGGATGGGAAGCTACTCAAGCATCTTGGCTTGACCGACCGCAGCCAGTTGCTGGATGAGTTCGGCGTGGATGTTTTTTTTATCGAGGGTCCGAAATATACCGGTTATCTGGTCACGGTCACGGATGCCCGTGGAGAGATAATTGCGGTGGAAAGTTCTGCTAACTGGTTGTGTGAGAATCTGGAAAACCTAAAGAGGCTTTCCGTTGGAAACTACATGGACAAAACCTGCAGGCGCACCACCCCTGCCCGAACCAAGGCCTATAGATATTAGTGAAGCGGTTATGTGAAATTATAAGACAAAAAACAGGAGGGAATTATGTCAGGAATTGAGTTGCGTCTGAAAAAGCTGTTCGGAGGGAAAAAGAATCTGGTGATCTCGGCGCTGGACCATGTGGTGGAGTATGGCGACCAGCCGGGGATTGAAAAGGCCGCACCAGCCATTGAAAGCTGTCTGGAGACGGATGCATTGCTGCTGCCCCGCTTTATGTTGAAACGAAACTGGGAACAACTTTCCGGAGTCAATACCCCGGCTCCGGTTGTACGCATCAACTGGAGTTCTTCCTTCTATTATCCGCTTGAATACCGAGAAGGCTACACCACCATTGCCACAACGGTGGAAGAGGCTGTTCAGGCCGGTGCAGAGGCCGTGATCTGTTCCCTGTTCCTTGAAGAAGACAACGACCGTCGCCGCGAGACCGAAAACGTGAATATTTTCGCGGAAGTGGTTCGCCAGAAAGAAAAACTGGGTATTCCCCTGATTGGTGAAGCCTACGTGGTAGAACATAAGGAAAAGACCCCGAAGCAGGTTCATGCCAAGGTAAAGCGCGTTTCTCGCATTATGGCGGAAATGGGCGCCGACCTGATCAAAACTTTTTACACCGGCGACCGCTTCCATGAAGTGGTAGAAAACACACCGGTTCCGGTTTTTACCATCGGCGCCGAAAAACTGAACACCGATCTGGATGTACTCAAAAAAGCGCACGACTCAGTGTCCCAGGGAGCCAGAGGCATCATTTTTGGCCGCAACATCTTTATGTCGGGAAATCCGGCCTGTCTGATTCAGGCGCTGAACGCGGTGATCAACGATGGCATCTCCCCGGAAGAAGCGGCAAAGACGTTGTAGCGAGGAAGGTTGAAGAAGAGCGTGAACACCCAACATCCAACAGAGTCCTACCTCCTTGGTCTGGATCTCGGAACCAGCGCGATTAAAGGCGTGCTGATGTCCCGGGATGGAGACATTCTTGCCGAGGCAAAGCGGCAGACTTCATTTATACGCCCTTCCGAGGGGCAGATAGAGATCGATCCGGAGTTGCATTACCAGAATGTCTGCAGAGTGATTCGGGAGTTGGCGGAGGTTGCGCCCTGCTCGGTCGCGGCGATTGCTATGGCGGCGGCATCGGGCAACACGCTGCTGACCGATCAAAAAGGCGTTCCGCTGACGAATATCATTAGTTGGATGGATCAACGGTCTGTTGCGAACCTGCCGGAAGCCCTGGGTGGATTAACGGTCGAGGAGGTTCGCCAGATTGTCGGCTGGCCCTGTATGGACTCGTTTCCTCTGGCCCATCTGGCCTGGCTGAAGGGAAACGCGAGCGAAACCTACCGAAATGCCGCCCACTGCTGCATGAATACGGATTGGCTGCTGTATCGGCTCACCGGCAACTGGATAATGGATCATTCCACGGCGACAACGTTTCACCTGCAGGATCAGCTTGGAGGCTGCTACCACCCACCCTTTCTCAATCTGCTGGATATTCCGGAAAACAAACTATCTCCCCTGACAGATAGCGGCAGGGTGGCCGGAAATATCACGCAACGGGCCGCTGAGGATACGGGGCTTGCGGTGGGCACGGTTGTAGTTGCCGGTTGCTTCGATCATCCGGCGGCGGCCCGTTCCGCCGGTATCATGGAGCCTGGCCAGTTGCTGCTCTCCTGCGGCACCTCCTGGGTCGGGTTTTTCCCGGAGATGAGCCGGCAGAAGGTGGTTGATGCAGGCTTGCTGTGCGATCCGTTTCTGTCCGATCGGAACGGACCGTGGGGGGCTATTTTCTCCGTGCCGTATATCGGGCGGACGATTGACTGGTATATCGACCATATCATTGCGCCGAACGAGCCGGATCAGTTGCGCGTGTTCGATGGGCTGGCCGTAGAGGCAGATCCCTCTTGCCATGGGGTTCGAATCAACCTTCAGGAGCCGCCGCAAAAAATAGATGCCGCACGGAGCGATATCAGTCGGGCGGTAATGGAAAGTGCGGCTCGGCTGATTGACGGAAAGCTAAAGGAAATAGCCGCGCAGGGCATGGGTTTTAAAAGCGCAGTGATGGTGGGCGGGCCCTCCAACAGCCCGGTTTGGCCCGGAATCGTTGCGGAAACCACGGGTCTGGAACTAACGATTGGCTCTGCCCATGCCGGAGCCAGAGGTGCGGCCATGCTTGCTGGAATCGGTGCCGGATTTTTTAAAGACGAAAAGGATTTTTCATGAGCAGTAGATCACCGCGAGTAGGGCTTTTGCCCCTTTTTCTAAACCTCTACAACGAAGTGCTTCCTGAAGAGGATGCGAACGGCATCACGGCGTTTGCCGATCTGATCCGCCGTGAATACGGGAAGCGCGGCGTGGAGGTGATCCCCTCTGCCGCCTGTTGCGAAGCGGAGCAGTTTTCCGCCACAGTCCATGCCTTTGAAGCCGCAGATGTCGATGCGATCATAACACTTCACCTGGCGTATTCCCCCTCGCTGGAATCCATTGATGCACTGGTCGCGACGGATCTTCCGCTGATCCTACTCGATACGACACCAGATTCCGGGTTCGGTTTCGAGCAGGCCAAAGAGCGTATTCTTTTTAATCACGGCATCCACGGCGTGCAGGATCTGTGCAATCTGCTGATCCGTCGCGGCAAGTCGTTTTTGCTGGAGGCGGGACACTGGAAAAAATCGGATGTTCTCGATCGAACCCTCTCGGCTCTGAAAGGATGCCGCATCGCCAAAGCGCTCAAGAATGCCCGCGTTGGAATCGTTGGCGAACCCTTTAAGGGCATGGGCGATTTTTTGGTTCCGTTCGATGTGCTGAAACGTGAAATCGGCATGGAGGTGATCCCGGCCATCTCGGAGGAGATCGCCGCGTGGATGCCCGCTACGGACGCACCGGACGTTCGGAAAGAGATCGAAGCGGATCGAACCCGCTTTGCGACGGGGGAGTACACCGATGAATCCCTCTTGAACACGGAGGCTGCCGGGCTCGGGCTGCGCCGCTGGATGGAGGAGGAGTCGCTGTCGGCGTGCACCCTGAATTTCAGTGATATCACCGGAGCACCGGGATTGCCGGTCGTCCCTTTTCTTGAAGTCTCCAAGGCCATGGCGCGCGGCATCGGCTACGGCGGAGAGGGCGATGTGCTGACCGCCGCCTTCTGCGGTGCATTGATGCAGGTGGTTCCCGAAACCACATTCACGGAAATGTTCTGCCCGGACTGGGACGGAAACCGGATTTTCATGTCGCACATGGGCGAACTCAATGTGGATACCATGGCCGGAACGCCGGTTCTCGAGCAGCGACCGTATCCCTTTTCGGCAGCGGACGAGCCGATTATTGCGTCCGGTTGCCTGAAGCCGGGAACGGCATGGTTTCTGAACATTGCCCCTGGGCGGGACGATTCATTCTCCCTGGTGGCCGCTCCGGTTAAGGTGTGCAACAGCGGAGGTCGCGAAAAGATAGATGGCGGTATTCGCGGCTGGATCCAGCCGCCGGTTCCGGTGGCCGAATTTTTGAAACAATACAGTCTTGCCGGAGGAACCCATCACGGTGTGCTCTGTTACGGGATTGACGAGCATCTCGTGGAAGCCTTCGCGAAAACAATGAACTGGAAATACAGGAGTATTCAATGAAACCACAACCTCTTCACCACGTATGGGAATATACCGACATCGACCGAGCATTCTGGCAGGAGCATCTGGCCGATTGGCTTCCGCAGAAGATCTTTGATGCGCATACCCATGTGAACGATTCGCGCTTTCGTCTGGAAGATCCGACCGAAGAAATGCGTCATCAATACTGGGTCAGCGAAGTGCTTGCACCCATTGGAGCGGCCGATGCGCAAGGTGGGTGTGCGTTGCCGATTTGTTGACGATCGCAATCCGCAGGCCGTCCAGCCTGTCGATGGTAAAGTTCTTCCCGGTCTCCTTTCGTGCCAGAATGACATTTGGGACACGTAGGTAGGGTTTGGTGAAACGCAGGAATTCCCGGCGCTCCGGGGTGTTCTGGATGGAGCCGGCAAGATCGATTTCCCCGGCTTCCAGCTTTTCCAGAATCTCCTCCCAGCTGAGGCACTGCTCCTGGATGAACCGGATACCGAGCTGCTCCTCGATCAGCCGGACATGGTTTTTTGCCGGATGCTCCAGCCGCGAAACATAGGTGAAGAACGGTTTCTCCAATCCATGGAACTGTGCCAGCCGCCTGC
>JBDLHZ010000217.1:0-4809 GCA_039715135.1 Verrucomicrobiota bacterium | reverse complement strand
CCTTTATTGGAAACGGTGGGGTAGCGAAGCGGTCAAACGCAGCAGACTGTAAATCTGCCCTCTACGAGTTCGATGGTTCGAATCCATCCCCCACCACCAACTTTCAGGAACAACGCCTATTGTAATCGAGACACTCAAGCGTGCATTCCGCCGTCCATGAGAATGTTTTCGCCGTTGATGTAGGCGGAGGCTTGCGAGGCGAGGAAGACGACCACGCCCTTGATGTCGTCGTTGTTGGCCAGGCGTCCCGCCGGAACCTTCTTGGTGTAGTTTTCGACAAACCGTTCCGGCTGTCCGGCATCGATTCCGCCGGGGCTGATGGCGTTGACGCGAATCTTTTTGTCAGCCAGCATGCGGGCCAGGTAGCGGGTGAGCGTGATCATGCCGCCCTTGTGGAAGAAGTAGTCGGCAGGCTGATCCTTCCAGTTTTCGGGCAACCCTTCATAGTTTGAGAGGTCGGGGCCGAACATGCCCATCATCGAGGCAATATTGACGATGGTTCCACCGCCGCCCTGGTCCATTAGATCGGCCATTTCGCGAGTAATGTCGAACAGGCCGGTGGCATTGATGTCCATGGAGAGCTTCCACTGCTCCAGCGATCCATTGTAGCCCTTTACCGGACGCGCCACCGCGCAGTTGACCAGCACATCGAGGCGGCCATGCTTTTCCTTCAGCTCTTCCTTGAGCTTCATGACGGCATCATGATCGGCCTGATCGACGAACGCGGCTTCCACATCCAGCCCCCGCTCCCGAAACATGGCGGCCACCTCTTCGCCGGTATCCAGAAACGGCGAGGCGGTAATGACTTTCGCATCGGCTTCCGCCAACCCCTCGGTAAGGCAGCGGCCATATTTTCCCTCGCCACCGGTGATCAAAACCACCTTGCCCTTCAAACTCAACAATTCCTTAACGTGCATCTCAATACTCCTGTTTTAAAATGTAGAGCAAGCGTCCCGCTTGCTTAAACGAGCGGGACGCTCGTTCTACTTTCCGCTGTAGACACTCGCCGCGCCGCCGGCCTTGGTGCCTTTGATCCCGGCGACGATTTCATTGAAATAGAGGCCGAGGCCATAGACATCGGCACCGACGCTGATGTACTGGAAGCCTTCGGCCGCCAGCTCGTCGAACTGGCCGACACCGCCGGGAACACCGGCAAACTTGCCATGCTTGCGGGCGACTTTGGCGACGCGTTTGCGCGTATCGGCAATCTTCGGGTTGTCAAACTGCGCCGGGGTTCCGATGCCCTGGCTAAAGTCGGCAGCTCCAAAGAACAGCATGTCGATGCCGTCGAGCTTTGCGATTTCCTCTAGCTCGTCCAGCGGCTCGGGGTCTTCGATCTGAACCACGACGAAACGCTGCTCGTTGGCTGTCTTGAGGTACTCATCCATCGGCACCTGGCAGTAGCCACCATCGGCAAATCCGCCGTCGAGCGGACGCCGCCCGACGGGGTGGAACTTGGTGTAGTAGACAATCTTTTTCGCTTCTTCGAGGCTCATCAGGTGCGGAACCATGATGCCGGCAGAATCCATTTCCAGCGGATGGATCAGATCGCTGTAGCTGCCGCGCTTGACCCGCACCAGCGTATCCATATCGTGCATCTTTGCCGCACGGATATGGTTCAGTATGTCCGTGTCCGTATGGGGGACGTGCTCCATATCCAGCCAAACGCAGTCGAATCCCGCCAGACCGGCCAGCTCGGTGGCCACCGGATCGGCCATGTTTAGTTTTACGCTGGTGGCGACTTCGCCCGCCCGCATCTTTTTCAATACCCTGCTCTCTCTCATTTTCATAATATTTTCCATTATCTATTTTAATTCAATCACTTCGCCGCCCTGCTCCAAACTCTCCTTCGCGCCAATCAACGTACTGATGACGTTTTCGGTTTTGGCAAAGCCCAAACGCGGGCTGCCCTGCCGGACGGATTTCACGAATTCGATCAGGTTGTCGCGGAACATGGCGTACCAGTTTTTGTATTCGATCATGCGCCAGCCATCCGTCCCGAACACAGAAACCTGGAATGTCGGCGCAATGTCGTAGAACAAATGAACCGTTGCCAGCAGACCGGTTTCAAACTCGATCTGAACAATGTCCTTTTTACTTTCGCTGGTGTGCTTCACCAAAACGGCCTTGGGATCACCTAGCAGGGCAAACAGCCCCTCAAGCATGTGAACGCCGTACTTCGCCCAGTCCTTTTTGCCGACCGCCGTGGCAAGCTGGAGCTCACCCAGCGAGGCCAGCTCCGGCGTAACCGCCCCGTTTTCAGAGGCATAGCGCAGAGAGGAACAGGACATGATGAATTTGCCGCTTGCGGCCTGTTCGGCAAAATAATCCAGATCTTCCCGGCTGATCGCCAGCGGCTTGTCGATGAAGAGCGGCACCCCGGCATCAATAAACGGCTTGGCCATCGCCTTGTGGTTTTCCGGATCGTCGCGCGCCAGCAACACCGCATCGACCTGGCCAATCATCTCTTCCGGTTTCTCGACAACGTGATCGATCAGCGATGCCCCGGCAATCTTTTCGGAAAGTGCTTTGTCCTGCGTCCAAACATGCGTGACTTTCGCGTCGTCGATGCCGAGCGTATCGCGGTTGGCCTTCAGGTAAACGGGGATGCCCGCATAGCCGCAATCGGCCATCGCATCCTCGTTGAAACCACCGTTAATAATCGCCGACCATGAATATGGATGGCCGTTACCCTCGCTTAAGCCTATTACACCTATCTTGATCATTAGTCCCAACCTCCCAAGCTTCTTTCCAAAATGTGTTTAACCACGAAATACACTAAATACACGAAAGCGCTCCACCGGATTACTATTGATTTGTTTTCGTGTGATTCGTGTATTTCGTGGTTCATAATCTGTTGCGAGGCTGCATTAGACCCGCACCTTTACAACCATTTTACGGACTGGTTTCGACTGTTCAACCATCCGTCCCGGCTGGTGGAGGTCATCGGGGAAAACCACGGCAAATTTTCCCGGTTCCAGCAACACCGAAGAAAATATCTTCGACGCCTTGAACAGGGCCGCATCGCTCTCTTCGGAATACGGCGAATCCACCTCAAGGTCCTTGTTCAGGGAAACATCCATGAACTCCTCGCCCGCCAGCAGAAGCTGGACGTCGATGTATTTTTCGTGGCCTTCAAACTTGAGTTTTTCGGCTGGAAACGTGGTGTAGCTCATCACGTTGGCAAAAAGATTGTCACCGTCGATTTCATACCGCCCGTCCGGCTGGGACAGATCGAATGCCGCAGCAAAATCCAGCGCTTTGCGAAGCCGCTCGTTATCGCCAAAATATAAACCGGCATTTTCGAATATGTCATAAATCACTTCATATCTCCTTTTTATTTGGATCACCACAAAAGAGCGCATAGAACCCAAAGGCATCCGCACCAAATCATTCTGTCCTTAATTATTTTATCGAAATCCTCCCTCTCCACACGAATGGAGAAACTTTGCATTTTTTGCGCTCTTTCGCGGCTAATTAAAATGCGTCTGCACACTTCCTATCGGTTCGGATAATCCTTGACGGCTTTGTAGATGACCTCGATGTTTTCCGGAGCGGTGTCGCCCTGGACCATGTGGCTGGGCGCCACGATGAAACCGCTGTTGGCACCGAGGATGTCGATCAGCCTGATGGTCTCGTCATACACCTCGCCCGGCGTGGCGTGCGGCAGCAGTTCGACTTCGTCGACCGCGCCGTGGAAGGAGAGCCGGTCGCCGAACAACTTGAAAATGTTTTCCGGCTCCATGCCGGTCGCCGTCACCTGGATGGGATCGAGGAACTGCAATCCCATTTCAATCAAATCGTCGATGGTCGGCACAAGGGAACCGCAGGAGTGGTAGAACGTCATCAACCCCTTTTCCCGGAAAGGCTCGATCAGGCGCCTTGAATGGGGTTTGATGAGTTCACGCCAGAGTTCGGGATCGATCATCATGCCATGCTGTCCGCCGATATCGCCGCCGGAACCGATCATGTCGATGCATCCGCCGGTGCGCTCTATCGCCATCATGGCCCGCGCCTGGTAATAGTCTCCGACATGGGTGCAGATCGCGGTCACGATATCCGGATTCTCATACAGATCCATGAAAAACGTTTCCATCCCCCGGATGTACCAAGGCGTCTCGAACGTGCCGCCGCAAAAGAACATATGCGCCCGCCGCTCTTTCGCATCGTGGGCCTCGGACTGCTCGACAATGGATGAAAAGTCCCACCAGTCCAGACTGGGCCAGTCGTGGGCATGCACTTCTTCGACAGACTCGGCTTCGGCCAGCGGATGGAAGTCGAATTCATAGTAGGTATTGAATTCGTTTTTCGCAGCCTTGGTGTGGCAGCCCCAGAAATCGTACCCTTCGCTCCACAGCGGGATCGCGCTCTTCTCCTTCGGGCCGGTAAAGGTCGGGGCGACCCACCGCAGGTCGATATCCAGAAGATCGAGCACTTCATTGTCGGTCTGGACGGAAAAGTATTCCCGCAGCTTTTCCCACGCTTCCGGCGTACACCGCAAACCCGTGCATGGCCTGTCCGTTTTCTTTCTAACGGCTGCATTCCGCACCCGTTCCAAACTTGTCATTTTCATGTTTTTCTCCTGAATCCTATTTGTTTCCTGATATCCTGTTTATCCTTATCCCGTCTAAACTTTTTTTCTTCCGCCTACCCTCTTTTTCCAAAGTCCGGGCCGAACAACCGAATCCGGAAAGTCCGGCACACATTCATCGATTTTCCCGATCAAATCCTGATCCAACGGCCCACGCTGCATCAGCGCCGCGTTTTCACGCAGCTGCTCCACGGAATCGACTCCGATCAGCACACTGG
>JBDLHZ010000216.1:0-4886 GCA_039715135.1 Verrucomicrobiota bacterium | reverse complement strand
GAACAGAATGATTAGATATGGATCTCTACCGGCCCGAACAGCCCGGAGCGCAGCTTTTTCCTGTCGCGCGGGCCGTAGATGGGCTCGTAGGTTCCCCTGAACCCACCGGCGGCAACCTGCCCGGCCAAGCGGTCGGGATCGCCGAACACCTGGTTCGCAAGGGTGTTGACCACATCGATTTCGAGCAGGTGTTCACCTGCCGCCAACGCCCCCAGCTCAAGCGTGAACGGTGCAAATGCGCAATCGCCCACATGTTCCCCGTCAAGGTATACATGCGCACCATGGCAAACCTCGCCAAGCGAAAGCAGTGCTGTTTCAGCTTTTTGATCGAGATCGAAATGCGCACGGTAGCGCAGACTTCCAGAGAAGCCCCGCAGGCCAAGCTCCGCCCAGTTCGGCAGTTCGTCGCCATTCAGGCCGCGCACCTCGCCGTCCGGCAGAATAACTTGCCATTCCGCAGGTCGCACACATGATGTCGGTTTTCCCGGGAATGACGGGATACTTGAGGAAAGGTCGCCAACCGGATCGATCAGCAACAGGCGGGATTGCGCAGAGGCAAAGGGGATGGCGGCCGTCTCTCCCTCTTTGCACGAGACCCTGAGGGTGGCTTCGCCCGTATCCGGATCGATGTCGAGCACGGTGCAGGGCTGGTGCGGCTTGATTTCGAGCGTTTGGTTGCGCGAGGTCTCGTTGAGCAGGAGCCAGACCTGGTGCCCGGCCTCGTCGAAACGCATTCGTCCGGATATGCCGTCTGCACCGGCGGCCATGCCGAGAAGCGGATTGGATTTCCAATAGGCTGTGACAATCTCGTCGGCGATGCGTTGGCGGGAATCGTCTTCGGGGTCGGCCGGGCAGGTGTAGACCGCACCGGGCATGTCGGCTTCCAGCCTCTTAATGACCGAGGAAACCGTGTCGTCCATGCAGGCGTTTTCGGGAACAACCAGAGTGGCATAGGTTGCACCGCCGAGGGTTTGAAAGCCACCGGAGATCGGCTTCAGATCCGGCAGGTCGTCATCAAACAGGTAGTCGTATTCGACGCGGGCATAGGTGAGTATCCGCGCAAGTTCCTCCAGTGCGGCGAGCGGCTTTAGCTCGTGCCGGCGGGCATTGCCGCCCGGAGCATATACCGCCACCGCCGGAAGTCGTTGCCCTGCGTTTGCGCAACGCGCCATCCGTTCAATGCGCCCGTGCAGCAACGGCCCGAAATGCGCGATTTGCGGATTGAAGTCCGACAGTTCCGGCGGATGGAAATGGAGGAAGCTTTCGCGATTGTAGTTGCTTAGCTTGTTGAAGAACGTGTTCACGCCGCGCACGAGCTGGTTTTCCATGACCCAGCGCATCTGGTCGACATCCAGCCCGTGTCCGAAAACGGCGAACGATTCCGTCATGGACCGCGCTTTGCCCTTGGTTGCCGCGCGGGAGGCGGCCATGCGCACGGCATCCGAAAACTGGTCGATGTGGATGGAGCCAAAGACCACATCGGCGCCCGGCATGTCGGAGAATGCCATGTTTTTGGCGTAGTCGCCACCGCTGGAAAAGAGATCCTGCAACCAGTAGTCGCCGTTGGGATGGCCGTCGCCGACCGGGTGGCCGGTGGCGATGACGCCATGCGCCTGGCACCACGACTGGATGGTTCCGTAGAACGACTCGGCCACAAGCGATGTCCAAACCTCGCGATAGTCCGCATCCGCCTGCCTTGTCGCTTCGGGGCGCAGCCAGTCGTTGAAACAAACATCCTCCATGCGGTATTCCGTCATGACCGCGACCAGTTCATCAAGAATGTCGTAGCCCTTGCGGGCGCGGAAGGTATCGGCAAAGCCGTCGGTCCACGGCGTTAGGGTCGAGGCCTTGGGTTCGTCGTAGAAGAATCCCTTGATGGTATTGCCGAAATATTCCGGGAAGCGGGAATAGTAGCGTTCGTGGATCAGCTCGGTGTAGCGTATGCCTGCGGCAGGGTTCAGCATATCGACGGACCACACATCGGGATCGTCGGAAATGGAGATGCTGCACTCGGCGTCCGAGAGGCCTTCCCCCGGTTTGGGGCCGTGCGAACGCGTGGTGTGCTGCATGCCGGAGATATAGTGCCATGCAACCGCCACCAGGCGCTGCCGACCTGCGGCCGGCACAGACACATGCTCACCGGGGCGGGCATCGATGCGTTGGATCAAGCCGGTGGGATTTCCAAATTTATCGATGGGAAAACAGCCGGCGGCCACGGTTCGGGGCGGCAGGATCGCCTCGATCGTTTCGCCGGATTCAACGCGCACGTCCAGCGCAACCTTGATTGTTTTCGCACGGTATTGCGGATCGTTGGTCAGGACTCCATCCGCCGGGCCGCTACCGTAGAGCCAGTCGTCCCAGATCCAGACATCAAGCCCCTGCTGCCGGGCTTCGGCCAAGGCTTCACCCACGCGATCAAGCCACTCGTCGGACATGAACGCGTACGGCATTTGCCCCCACGGCATGATCATGGCCCCGCCATAGCCGCTGGCCTTGAAGGATGCGAGCTGCTTCGCCGTGGCGGCAGGATCCATGGCGTCGTTTATCGCCCATACAAGGATGGGGCGATAGCTGAATCCCGCAGGGGCGGATGCCGCAAAGCGCCCCAGTGACGCTTCAGGCAACGATGGCTTCAATTGACTCATACAGAATAAATCCTACTCTTTTTCTGCTTTGCTGTCTTCATCGCTATGCTCCGCTTTTTCGAATTGTGCCTTGTCGACGACCGAGACGTGGCCGTCAACCCGGCCATTGTCCAACGGATTCGCCACCCGCGCCTCGAGATCGCGGAACATTTTACGCAGATCGATGACTCCACCGATGAAAAACCAGACCGTCGAGATCAACAGGATCACGCTGGGAACACCGAGGAATACCACGAAGAAATACCGGCTCCACCACAAAACCGGCCACGGCGAAATGGCATTCCAGACAACAACTCCCAAGAAAGCAAAGAGAAAGTAGTAGATCATGCTGTAGGAGAATACCGCCCATACAATGACCTTGTCGCCTCTGGAATATTCCTTGGTGATACCGATGAGCTTGGAAAAGACGGTGTGTAGCGACCATTTGAAGCGTTCTTTTTCATCGCCTTCCTCAACATTGTAGATGCCGCGGTGGAGCATGCGGTCCAGGTTGAACGGCTCCTTCATCGTTAGCAACGACACGAGGCAATACAGGGTAAGCGTGATGAACATGGTGATGAGATAGTATTCGATGCTGTTGATCGGAAACTTCACCGGGTTCATCTCCCAGACGACATAGGGATTCAGCGGCCTGGAGGCGGCGGCGAGGAAATTCCCGACCGGCTCAACCCAGCCGTGGCTTTCCAACCACGGATAGACCGTGGCGGCCCAGTTGCGCTTGACGAGTATGCCGCCACCGGCAATTCCCATGCCGCTGATTAGCGAAGCGAACGCACCGGCGGTCGTCCCGAAACGGCTGTAAAGGCCGAATATCATGACCGGGGCGCAGCCACCCATCCACATAGTGACCATCAGCGTGACAAATAGATTGATGTAGTCGAGCTGCGCCATGAAAAAGGAGCCGCAAAAAAAGAAGACACCAACCCCTATCGACACAAGGCGCAACACCCACAAGTGCTTTTCCGGTGTAAATGGTTTCTTTCTTAACGGCACGATCACGTCCTGCGTGATGGTTATGGCCGAACTGTATATGCGCGTGTCGTCCGTGGATATCATAGCAAGAATCAGCAACAGCAGGAACAGTCCAAGAATACCAACGGGAAGGATCTCGCGCATCGCCCCGCCAAGCATCAGCTGATGGAAAAGCGTCCGGTATTGCTGGAACTTGGCGTTGCCGGCGGCTTCTCCTTCAAACTCCTTGAATGTTTCATGCGCAACCGTCAGAACGGGTTTATCGAGGTTCTCGTCCTGCGACAACGGCGCATCCGTTCCGATTTGGTGCTCTTGGATCGGAACAGCGTTGATACGTGCGTCGAACTCCATGCGCTGGGCATCGTCCTGGATCAGCTCTTCGGATATGTGTCCGGAAATCATTTCCCGGACAACCTTGGCCTGGGGAGACCATGCGCGATGGTTCATCACCACAATGACGGTGATGGCCACCAGCACGTAGAATGTCATAATTACCGCAGTTCGCCATGTCCCGAGGATACCGGCCATCTTCTGCTCGTGGGGGGTTTTGGCGGCGGAATAGGTGCCGCCGCCCATCCAACTCGCTTTATGGAAAACCGCATTGAAAACCAACACCACAACAAACAGGATGTTGAAATCCCGCAACTCCGACAAGTCGTAGGGATTGAGGAAGTTTTCGCCCGGGACGCGGTCCATCATGACGGGGACAATCTCATTCGACCAACTGAACGTGGAGAGGATAAACACGACAAAAACAGCAACGATGGGAAAGAACATCATGCCTTGAATGGCGTCCGTTACAATCAGCGCCAGCGTACCGCCCATGCAGATGAGCAAGAGCGCCACGGTCAGGGCGACGGTCACTATGAGCATGAACGTGGGTATGGCAAGGCCGAAAAGGTGGACCGTATGCGGCAGGTCGAGAAAAACGATGAAGAAGCGCGCCGCAATGGCGGGCATAATCATGTTGGCCAGCATTTCGGAGACACTGCGCAGCGATGCGGCGAAAATACGCAGCGAGCGGCTGTAGCGCATTTCGAGGAACTGCCCAAGCGACATCGACCGGGTTTCGCGGAAACGGTATATGCACCATCCAAGCAAGCCCAGGATGGTGGTCAGCGGAACAAGTATTCTTTGCCAAAACGCCAAGGCAAAGCCGACCTTGTAGTATATCTCCACGGCGCCGACCAGGGCAATAATGGAAAGGTTGTTGGCCACATCCCCGACACAGATGACGTAGCGGCCACAGACCCTTCCAGCCGCCAGAAA
>JBDLHZ010000215.1:0-4924 GCA_039715135.1 Verrucomicrobiota bacterium | reverse complement strand
TGACCGAAAAACCGATTATAAACGTTTACGGAGCAAGGGAGAAATGCATGTAGTTAAACTTATAAATGCCCACTAGGGCAAAGGGGAGGAAGCCATGAATGCACGCTCATTCCGCACCACCATGCTGCTGATCGCAGCCATTACCATTGCAGCCGTTTCGCTGCAGGCAGCGCCATCGCTGCCCATCACCAAGCCACCGGTAACGCCGAACAATCTCACCGGCCCGAACAACGACCCCACCTCGGCCCAAGGGCAATGGTTCCTGAACGGCAGCGGTGTCGAGGAGTACCGCGACCACGAGTTCCACGACAACATCATCGACCACGGCGGCGGCATCCAGCAATCCCTCGCGATCGAAGGGAAGGTCGCTTCGATTACCATGGATGCCCTAGGCAATATCACCGCATTCGATGTCGATGCAACCATCCGCAACGATACGCCAACGAGCGAAGGCCAGTGGCTGGACGGCAGCAACAGCCACGGAGAATCGCTTTCCACAGCATCAAATTATGTCGGCACGTTGTATAAACCCAAGTTGACGGCAGAATTCGCCATCGTCGACCAAACAACATTGCCCACAATATTCCCCCCCCCGTATCGCGACAGGCAACCCTACATCATTGCCGATAACGAAGACCAGCAAGCTTGGTATTGCTGGAACGAGGAGGCCCAGGAGGAGCAGAACGGCAACTTCTTTGTGCCCACATGGGACTTTGCCGACATCCCGGTCGGTCAATCGGCCTACCGGCTGTTGAAGTTTTCCGTCAATCCGCCCATGGATTCCACCGATTCGCGCTACACGGCCATCGTCGATTCACTGGAACATGGAGCGGACATCTTTGCCAACCGCACCACCTCGCTCAAGATCAGCACATGGATCGACGAATTGGCGATCGACACCGGCCAGCCCTACCCCGACGAAGTGCTGCGCAGCAGCGATGTGTCCGTGTTCCACAACACCGAAGGAGAGGAAGAGTTGCTCGACTGGGGCGATGCGCCCGACCAACCCTATCCCACTCTGCAGCTTAACAACGGCGCGAACCACAACATTGTCGCCGGAGCACCCTACTTCGACGATGCCTCGTTGCCGGGAACCGACCAGCCCGACCCCGAACCCAACGGGCAGCAGGATCCAAACGCGCTTGGCGACGACAACGACGGCAACGACGACGAAGACGGCATCGTCTTCTCCCCGTGGCCGCTGGTCGCCGGACAGCCCGGCACCGTCACCATCACCGTTGCCGGCGGCGCAGGCGGCGGCTTTGTCGACGCATGGATCGACTTCAACGGAAACGGCATATGGGAAGCCAGCGAATCGATCTACAGTGCTTGGATGCCCACGGGTTCCACCCCGGTTCCAATCACCGTTCCAGTCGGGTTTACCGGCCAGACCTTCGCCCGCTTCCGCATCAACAGCGTGAATTTCGGCCTTTCACCTACCGGCAATGCGCCCGACGGCGAGGTCGAGGATCATGAGGTATTGATTGATGAAGAACATCAGGAGGAGCTGGACTGGGGCGATGCACCCGATGATCAAACCACGTACTTCTACCCAACGCTGAACGCCAGTGGCGGCGCGAACCATACCATCGCGGCGGGCATCTACATGGGCGCTTCGATCGATGCCGAATCGGACGGACAACCAACAACGCCGGCCGACGGAGATGATCTGAACGGCTTGCCGGACGACGAAGACGGCGTTGCGTTCCCGGTAGTGATGATCCCCGGCCAAAACGCGCAATTCATCGTAACGATTGCACCTACGGCACCGGTAGGATACCTGGATGTCTGGCTGGATGTCGACCAAAACGGCGACTGGCTTGGCCCGAACGACCAGGTTTTGGGGGGCTTCCTCGTCAACCCCGGACCCAACCCAATCATGATTACCTTGCCGCTCAACACGGTTCCGGGTACGAGCTACATGCGCTTCCGCTACAATACCGTTGGGCCGCTTCCAGTGAATGGCCCCGCCCCGGACGGCGAAGTGGAGGACTACATGGTAGTGATCGAAGAATCCGGCTTGGATTGGGGCGATGCACCGGACGGACCGTATCCCACACTTGCAGGCAGTATTGGCGCGAACCACATCATCACGACCGGCGTCGAGCTGGGTTCGTTGATCGATACCGAATTGGATGGCCAACCCGATCCACAGGCACTAGGCGACGACAACAATAATCTGGCCGACGAGGACGGCATTGTATTCGTCGGCAATATTATCGCCGGTTCCAACGGGACAATCAACGTTACGGCCGGCAGCTTGGGCGGCAACCTTGACGCATGGATCGACTTCGATGCCGACGGCGTTTGGGCGCATCCGGGCGAACATCTGTGGAGCGGCACATCGCAAACACTGGGTTCGGGAACCACGAACCTCCTGTTCTCGGTTCCGGGATTGCCGGCGCAAGCGCTCGGTCCGACATTCGCCCGGTTCCGCATCTCCTCCGTCGGCAACCTGAGGCCGGACAATGTCGGAATTCCGACTCCGGACGGCGAAGTGGAGGACTACATGGTAGACCTCTTCCAGCCGATCCCCACCAACCTGGTCATCACCAACCTGACCTTCTTGGCCGGCAATACCAATGCGGTGGTTGAATGGACGGTTGAAAACGGCATCATCTACCAGATGCAGGCCAACACCAACCTGATATTCAGCAACAGCTGGGTCGATGTGGAGGCTCAAGTGGTGGGTCCGAACAACTCGGAAACCAACAACATGGCGTCGGAGACGAACAAGTTCTACCGTATCAGCGTACCGTGGACTCCATAGTTGTATAGCTCATTGCGCATCGGCAAGGGCTGGAATCTCCAGCCCTTGTTTTTTAGCCGTAGGTGCATTCCTTGATTGCACCTACGAGCGCGTCGAGTTGCTCTTCGGTGGTGGAGATGTCGAGGTCGTGCGAGGAGACAACCAGCCCGCCGCCCTTCCCTGCCTTCTCGAAGAGGTCGAAAACGTGTGCCCGGATTTCATCGGGGGTCATCATATGGATGCGGCCGGTGAAGAGGCCTCCGTAGATGCCGGTGCGTCCCTTGTAGGCCGTGGCGAATTCACCGCAATCCTGAAGGTCGGGCTGGAGCGGGTTGAGCATCCGAACCTTTAGCTCGTCCGCAAAGACATCGTAAAGCTCCACCACCTTGCCATCGGTGTGGAAAAAGACCGGCTTGCCGGCGGCATGCGCCACATCGATCACCTTTTTCCAGTGAGGGATAATGTGTTCTTGCGCCTGTGCGGGCGACATCATCAGGCCGCTGTTGGCGGCAATGTCGTCCATCACATAGAGCGCGGTGATATCGAGCTTGCAGAGACGCTCGGCCACGGCGGCCATGATATCGGACATGCGATGGAAGAATTGCCCGACTAGCTCCGGCTCATCCATCAGATCCATGAAAAAGTCGGCCTGCGAAATCATCACCTCCACATGCGTCAGCACATTTGGCAGGTTGGCGATCACCGCCTTGTCGGGGTACTGCTTCAGCAGGGCTTCCGCGTTGGCGGTCAGCGACGGGTCGGACGGGTCGGGCAGTTCGATGTCCGGGGTTTCGCTCCAATCCTTGAACAGCGGTTCGACCATCCACTGCGTCCCCGCCTTTTCCTCGAACTTTCCGGCGGGAAACGGCACGGCGCTCATCGCCTCCACCACGTCCGCACCAAAATGCGTTACGCGAAAGTCCGCGCCATACTTGGCGCCCAGCTCTTTCATTCGGCGGCGATCCATCCAGAAATTGAATGGAACCCGATCCGGCTCCTCGAAGCGGATGGCTCGTTCGACACGTTCCCTTGAATTCATCGTAAGATTCCTTTTTCACGTTCTTCGATGACCCACTATCGCCATTGGGTCTAAATCACCAATACCATATTTAAAAAGTCCCGGTATCACTACTGTCCGGCTGGAAGGCGACGCTCCGTCGGAGCCCTACCTCCATATTTCTTTCAAGGCTCCGACGGAGCGTCGCCCTCCACCAAGAGCTTCTTTCAACTCATTGCCACAGATTCAAATAGTGTTCATACCACAGTTTTTCCTGTTCATTGACTGGATCGGAAGGCAATCCTTCCGGCTCCAGTCCATCGGCCCACTCGGCCAATGCCCCGCGCAGTTCCTTCGCCTTTTCCGGGTGCCGGGCAATCAAATTGTCCTTTTCGTGCCGGTCGCTTTCCAGATCATAGAGGCACTCCCGCCCGTCGGAGAGGTAGAGATATTTCCACTTGCCCTGCCGGATGGCGGCCTGTTGCCAAAAGCGCCAGTAGAGCGCCCTGGCCGGCGTCTTGCCCCCCGCCAGCAATGGCACCAGATCCACACCGTCCAGCTCCGCCGGAATCGGCTGCCCGGCGGCGGCAAGGCAGGTGGCCGCCACGTCGAGCGAGATTATGGGCTCGGCGCAGGTTTTGCCCTCCGGCAGCCGGGCCGGCCAACTGACCAAATACGGCACGCGGATTCCGCCTTCCATCAGCATGCCCTTTTCACCGACCCACGGCGTGTTCAGCGATCCGTCCCACCACGGACCGCCCACAGGATCAATCGGCTGGCCATCCCTCTTTCGCATGGCCAACGGCGCACCGTTGTCGCTGATGTAGAAGATGATCGTGTTTTTGTCCAAGCCATATTTTTCCAAGGTGTTCCGAATGCGCCCCACCCCGTCGTCGATGGCGGACATCATCGCCAGCGCATGGTGCCGCCGCTCCGGCATTTCCCCGGCCTGCCCTGAGTCCGTCGAACGGGCCTGCCCTGAGTCCGTCGAACGGGCCTGCCCTAAGTCCGTTGAACGGGGAAAGCGCGAAAGGTATTTATCCGTCGCCTCCAACGGGACGTGCGGCGCGAAATAGGCTAGGTAGAGAAAAAACGGTTCTTCCTTGTTGCGCGCGATGAAGGCCAGCGCCGCGTCGGTCTGGATGTCCAGCCGGTAGCCGGGAACATCCATCCATTCG
>JBDLHZ010000214.1:0-4957 GCA_039715135.1 Verrucomicrobiota bacterium | reverse complement strand
TTGCGCAGGGAGCGAGCCTATCCTTGCAAGTTTTCAGACTGCATATCCTGTTATCCCCTCTGGGAATATTGCCGCAAATGACTTTTTCAGCACCGACTATTGTACGCTCGGAAAACCGGCGCGGATGGAGCTCCCTCCAGATATTTATCAACACCTTCGTCGAGAGCCTTCCGATACACCCCCAAGGCACCGTCGACGTTCGATATCGGCATCGGTATGCGAATAGCTCACGACCAGCGAAGGCATCAATACGCCGCGTTTTATGGTTTCCTGAAGGAATAGAGAGCGGAAGGATTGCGACCGCTTCATCTCAGGATCGTGCGCAGCATAGATGAGGTTGCATGGGACCCCGACCACCTCGAAGAAACCTTCGACATTATTGGAAGCTATCTTTTCGTTGATTCCCGCCGCCAACTTTTCGCCCTTCCGGTGCAGGGTTCCAACAACATCTTCGTTTTCATAGACCTCAATCGTGGCCAGCACTGCCGCTAGGCTGGAGGTTTCCCCGCCATACGTGCTAGACATGAGGAAGACCCGCTCCTTGTCGTGGTCGAGACCGCCCCTCTCCATAAATTCACGCTTCCCGACCAATGCCGATACCGAATGTCCATTCCCCATGGCCTTGCCGAATGTGGAAAGGTCCGGCACAACCCCATAGAGTGCTTGGGCCCCGCCCAGATGACAACGAAACCCGGTTATGATCTCGTCCAGAATAAAAAGCGCCCCGTACCGGTGGCACAGGTCGATCATGGATTGAAGGTATTCATGAGAAGTCGGGGCATAGGCTTCCGCCTCCATGATTATACATGCAATCCGGCCGGGATACCGATTGAACAGATCCTCTAGCCCAACAAGGTCGTTATATCCAAACCTAACGGTCAAGTCGCTGATCTGTCGCGGAATCCCGGCGGCCATCGGAGTGCTTCCAATAAACCAGTCGTCCGAGGAAAAAAACGGATGGTCGGCGCAAACCGCCACCATGTCGCGCCCCGTGCAGGCCCTTGAAAGTTTCACGGCAGCCGATGTTGCATCTGACCCGTTTTTCGCAAACTTCACCATGTCGGCATGCGGGAAGAGGCCAAGCACCTTCTCAGCGCATTCGACTTCGATATCGGCCGGGCGCGTAAAGTTCACGCCAAGCCTCATCCGATTCGAAACCGCCTCCACTACGGGGGATAGGCGTGGCCCAGAACAACCGCCCTCAGGCCCATTCCGTATTCAATGAATTCGTTCCCATCCACATCCCAGACATGGCATCCCTTGCCACGGGCAATGAAGCCCGGCGCCAACCCGGGATACTGGTCGTCGCCCTTGGCATAGGTGTGCGCTCCACCAGGAATCAGCCTATGGCTCCTGCCTTGTAACCGAATGGAATTAAAGAGCTCCATGAACAACACCCCCTTCGGGCTTCCACTTATTGAACCTCTTTTTGACAATTTCCGCGGTTGATGGATTGCCCAGCGGATCATCATGCTTCCCACCGACCACATGCCCCTCGAAGTTGCCCCTACACAACTCGCCAAAGCCCATGAAACGGTCGTTCCACCAACCTTGAAGCCCTAAATCCCTGCCGAACACGCTGTGCGACCGGAAATACAGGATATCGCCCGAGTATCCCGAAGATTTATGCCTTCTTGCGGCTTTGACCAAAGAGACGGAGGCATAAAGGGCACGGTGCTCTATCGGCACCTTGCCATGCAACGCCAGCCCCAAGCGGATATGCAGCAGGGCAGGTATTCTCCGAACCCACCGCACGAGCGGAACCACCAGCGGAACGCTCTTAATTCTTTCCTTCAAGCCAAGCGCGAAGCCGCCCCTATTGGCCGGATCTTCGAAATGCAGATCTTCAACCATACCATCGAAGTCCTTTTTCGCCGCCACGGTGAGCTCCGGCTCGAACCAGTTGTATTCCACGGAGCCAAGATTCGGGCAATCCGATACGACAATGGGGCCCTGTATCCCGATGCCCGCCACCTGAAGTTCGCGGGCCAGCTCGATGGCGATCAGGCCCCCGACGCAATGCCCTCCAAGCCGATAGGTTTCCGAAGGGCTGTAACGCAACAGCTCCTCCATGTAGAAAGTGGCCATGTCCTTCAGGGTCCGGTGTCCGCGAAGGCCGTCCCATCCGGACCACTGGAATGCGTAAACCGGCTGATCCGTACCCATGTTGCGAACAAATTCCCTGAAAACAACCACATTCCCCGCTCCACCATGTATCAAGAGGAGCGGCGGCACTTCCTCTGGACTACCTTCCTGCAGAACCTGCAACGACCGGAAGCTATGGGTTGATGCGGGATCCCGCTGGTCGTCGATTATCCCGGCAAGCCCCCGGATCGTTGGAGATTGCGTAAGCATCGACAGAGGCAGATCCCGGCCGAACCGGTGATGGATTTCATGAAACAACCGAACTCCCTTGAGCGAATCGCCGCCAAGCTCGAAAAAGTCGTGATCGATGCCCACCCGATCCAGCTTGAGCAGATCCAGCAGGACCTCCGCCAGAACTTTCTGTGTCCGGGTCTGCGGCGGCTTGAATCCCGAAGCAAGGACTGGTTCCGGCGGTTTTGGAAGCGCCTGACGGTCAAGTTTCCCGCTGAGCGTATAACTCCACTCCTCCAAGGGAACAAAAGCAGCGGGAACCATGTATTCTGGAAGTTTTTCGCGAACAAACCTCTCTAGGTCCTTCAGCGGGAACCGCGCGAAATCGCCGACCTTCACAAAACCTGCCAGCCATTTTCCGCGCACATCGTCCTCGTAAAGAACCGTGGCCGCCTGCTCCACGCCGGGGAAGGCCCCCAGCACCGCATCAACCTCCAAAAGCTCGATACGGAACCCGCGCAGCTTGATCTGGTTGTCGGCGCGCCCGATAAACTCGATAAAGCCCTGCCGGTTCCAATAGGCAATATCGCCGGTCTTGTACATGCGTGCCCCGGAGCGGCAAGAAAATGGATCGGCGAGAAAGCGTTCAGCAGTAAGGTCCGGTTGGTTGGTATAGCCACGGGCCACTCCGTCACCACCGACATAAAGCTCGCCGGGCACACCGATCGGGACAGGGCGCATGAGGTGGTCCAGAATATAGCAGGAGGAATTGCCGATGGCCCGGCCAATCGGGATCGGGAGGGCGGGATCGAAAGCATCCCGGTCGAACGCATAGGTTGTTGAGAACGTCGTGTTTTCGGTCGGCCCGTAGCCGTTTATCAGTTGCACATCCGGCAACGCCCGCAACGCCTTTTCGACATGGGAGCAAGACAATGCCTCACCGCCCGTAATGAGATATTCAACCGGCCGGAGAATTTCCGGGGCCTCTTCGATGGCTAGATTGAACAGGCCCGCCGTCATCCAAAGAATATCGACTCCGTTCCGGGCAATGAGGTCGCCGATTTCCCCGAGGGTTGGAACCCGCGAGGGACTGAGTACGCAAATCCCGCCATGCAAAAGCGGCCCCCAGATCTCAAGGGTCGAAGCATCGAACGATGCGGCGGCCATGTGGAGCATGACCGTATCAGAACCAAACGGCACATAGTCGACGCCAAAAAGCAGGCGGATGATCCCTCGGTGCGGAACCTCCACCCCCTTGGGGCGGCCGGTCGAGCCGGAGGTATACATGATATACGCTAGGGAATCGCAAGAGCACTCCACCTTCGGATTATCGGCGGATTCGAGTTTCAGGTCCCCTTCGATTTCATCCAGTACCAGCAGACGGGAATTGGCTGGTGGCACCAAGCCATCCAGCACCTTTGATTGCGTAACAATCAGATTCGGGCGGGCGTCTTCAAGCATTTGGGAAATCCGATTCCCCGGGAATTCGGTATCAAGCGGGATATAGGCCGCCCCCGCCTTGAGGACCGCAAAAATTGAAACAATCTGCCTTCCCCCCCGTTCAAGGAAGATCGCCACGCCCTGTCCCGGCAACACCCCCTCCTGTCCAATCAAACGGCGGACAAGACGGTTAGCCTCTGCATTCAACTCGCCATAAGTCCAACGATGCCCATCGAATACCAGCGCCGTCGCATCCGGATGCGCATCTACCTGCCTTTCAAACAGTGCATGCACGCTGACTTCAGGATATGAAGTCGGCGGGGGGTTCCACTCCCTCAAAACCTGATCGAGCTCGGTATCAGTCAAGTGCCGAATATCCCGAACCAATCCTCCACCGCCCGCAAGCCCGCCCGCAATCCGCTCGAAATGGCTCTTCGCACGGACGAGCGCATCATCCGACTGGCGACCTGAACCTCGGATTCCGGCATGGACATCAACCACGCAATGGTACAAGGGCCGATCCGGCTTCATGCCCAGAACATCCCGCAAGGTCTCTTCAGAAATGTTCTGCCCGTCACACTGAGTGGCAATGGATTCGAGATAGGAAGCAACAGATTGATCCTCGTCGACCTCCAGCCGCAGGGGACGCGGTGATGGGTCGTCAAAATTCTGGGTACCAATCCCCACTATGCTTTCACCGACATAGCGAGACAGTAGCAGAGCCCATGCGGCCACCAGATGCTCGGAATTGCCTGCCTGTGGAACCTCGAGTATCCAATCGCGGAGACCCTCCGAATCACCATAGCCAAAGGCAAGCGGAGTCGCCTCTTCAAAGCCTGCGTACAAGTCCACCCAGAACTGGTCTGTGGGATGGTTCATTGATCATCGTTCCATTTTGGCAAACTGCCCGAGCTTGCCTAGGTTCTTCCATATCAAAGTATGTATGTGGCCAATTCCATTCTTCCTGATGATGTGCCAGTCCTCGCGGGATTTTTGAAGGATATGCTTCAAACTCTGATTGCTTGTCCCACCGAGGCGCATTTTGACGAGCACCATATTTAGATAGGCTGGCTCGACATTGTATTTGGAAAATATTCTCAACATGAAATCGTAGTCTGCCGCACAACGATACGAGACATCGAAGAAATTGCCGTCGGCCAACGCAACACGCTCGTACACTTCTTTTTTTACATAAAGAGCC
>JBDLHZ010000213.1:0-4969 GCA_039715135.1 Verrucomicrobiota bacterium | reverse complement strand
GAAGAAGGACAAAAAGGGCAAGCGCGATTCGGAAGAGATGAAGAAAGCGGTAGCCGAAAAGAAGGAAGCCCAGAAGGCCGCCAAGGAATCCGGCGAAAAGCAGGACAAGGAAAAGAAATCCTTTTGGAAGTTCTGGAAAAAATAACCCATTGTGGCATCCACAACAAAAAAAGCCGTTCCTGACAGGGGCGGCTTTTTTCAGGTTTATGTCCCATTTCCAGAGGGATTGTCTTTGCCGTGTTGCTGGAGGGTTTTGTGGATCTGGCTGCCGACGGGCGGGCAGCCGGGAACAAATATTCCGCCTTCTTTCTGGCGGGCGGTGCATTGTCCGATACAGAGCGTGCCGGGGGGCAACTCCTCGTGCCCTTTTCCAATCGCGATCCTTAGCCGCTCATTCCCGGGAATATAGTCTGCAAGCGTTTCGCCGTAGCGTTGGAGGAATAACAGCAACGTTGACTGGCAGGCACTGCAGGAGTTGCGGTCGAGGACTTCGACGTCGGGGAATTCGAAGGAGAGGTTTTTTGGCGCGGCCGCGAATTCAGAGGCAAAGTCCTGCCAGTTGCCGGGGGAAACCTGTATCCGGTCGAGGTCGATGACGCCGCATCCGTTTGCCGCACCGATCCGGAGGTGCGGGATGCCGGACGCATCGCGCCCCATAAGCCGACAGGCCACGGCATCGGTTGCGAATGCATCACCTCCGGCCAAGACGACGTCCAGCTTCTTGGGAGTTCCGGCTCCGGGGCCAAGACCCTCCATGCAGACAGAGCCGTCGATGATGGAAAAATGCGGGCGCAGGACGCTGGCCATGTCGCCTATGGCGATGTCTAGCGATTTGTCGGCGGTTCCCTCCAACTGAGGAAGCATGTGGAGATCGACCTTGCTACGCCGCCACAGGCAGCCTTTCATGTTCTTGACGGCAAGGGTGGCGCCGGTGTGCATGTGTATCTTCATGACCGGAATGGAGACCACGAAGTCGAAGTCAAAAACATCGGCACACACCTTCAGCGAATCGATGGCCTTGCCTCCGGGAACGGGAACCTTGACGGGCTGGCGTTCGTCCATGTCGATCAGCGGGCAATTCTTTCCCCTAGCCATGTCGGCCATGCCGGAAAGCTCGAACGCCTCCATGGTTTTTACGCCGGTAATGGGGCTTTCGCCAATGGCCACCGTGGCATCCGCCGCACGGAAAGCGTCGATGGCGGCAGCGACCACCTGCGGGTTGGTGTTGACCCCCGTGCCGAATTCCGCCATGCGCCCGACATTGGGCTTGAGCAGGATGGTTTTGCCGGCCACAGGCGAGAGGTCGGCTAGCTCCAGAACCGCAAGGGTATTGGCGTATGCATCGGGTCCATGGGCAACATGGATCCTTGGAGCCTGCGGATTCGGATTGAACGGATTGTCGGTCATGGCAAATCAATTCGCAAAGACGGACGGTATATCGGTTTGCTCCGGGGTGCAATATTTGACAGGCTCGAAAAGAAGCAAAGTATTCCCGGGTGCAATGTATGGCAAACGATTCGAAACCATTCCGCTGGGGCATTATCGGATGCGGGCTGATTGCGCCGCGTTTTTTCAAAGCCTTGGAAAATACGGGCGAAGGGCGTGTGGTGGCTGCGGCCTCGAAATCGATGCTCCGCGCAAAACGGTTCCAGCAAAAAACCGGCGTGGAGCGGATTTATGGCTCGTACGAGGCCATGCTCGACAACGAGCGGCTGGATGCCGTCTATGTTGCAACCACCCACAATTTCCATGCAGAGAACGCCAAACTTTGCCTTGAACACGGGCTGCCGGTGCTGGTGGAGAAATGCTTTACCCAGAACGCCCGGCAGGCGAAGGAAACCATTGCACTGGCACGGGAGAAAAACCTCTTTCTGATGGAGGCCATGTGGACACGCTTCAATCCGGCCACCATCAAGCTGCGTGAAATGCTGATCGACGGCGTGATTGGCGAAGTCCGGCATTTAAAGGCCGACTTTTGCGTTCACATGAATCCGTTCAGCCTGAAAACGATGCCGTGGAACCGGATGTATTCGCCCAGACTGGCCGGCGGTGCCCTGCTCGACCTCGGCGTATATCCCATCGCCTTCACCCGCATGGTCTTCGGGCAACCTCCGGCCAGCATTTCCAGCTCCGCCAATATGACGTGGACCGGTGTGGACAAGAGTTCGCAATACGGGTTTGAATATCCCGCTGGAGCCCGGGCAGAACTAGCCGTCTCGTTTGTCCACCAACAGCCCCGCGAGGCCGGGATTTCCGGAACAAAGGGAAGCATCCGGGTTCCCGAGTTCCCTGGATTCGGTCATTTCTCGATCAAGCGCGAGGGCCAACCTGATGAAACCATCGAATGCGACGCGCCGGGGTTCGAGCATGAAATCCGCGAAGTACACCGCTGCCTGCGGGAAGGCTTGGCCGAAAGCCCCGGAATGCCGCTCGACGAAACCCTCGAAACAATGCGGACCCTCGATGCCATCCGCGCACAGTGGGACATGGAATATCCGAAAGGATAGAATCCGAAATCCGGGGTTCAGCATCAAAAAGAAAACGGAATCCAGCGATTTTTCAACGCCACGCGTCTGCCCACTTCATTTTTCCCTCAAAACCCCTTGATTCTACAATTCATTGGCCGACCTCTTTCTTTTCGTTTATGCGGAAATCGCACTTCTTCATCAGCGAGGCTTTTTTTGATTTCGTGTTAATTTCCCCATTTCGCAACTTCTTTTAAGTTGAAATAATACCTGCAGGCCGGACAAGCCTTGCCGGCGAACCTCGCGACTTCCCTCCCAATTTCCGCATAACAACGTGTGTTACCCCTTGATGCATCGCGTGTTGCAAATTAACACCACAAGTCGTCCCAGGCTTGAAAAATCGGCTCCCGCGTCCCTCTCCAGCTTTCCTTCCTCGAGCAAGGTGCATAAACCCGTTTTTAACAATAAATGTGGCAAGAAACATGCATATATTCATTGGTTTCATCACGACTTAAAAAAATCACAAGGAGGCCAACGATGAACGCAAAAATGTACTGTTTTGCCATGCTGATATTGTTCCGCTTATTTTTGGGGTCTGCAGTGGCCTCTGCAACGGTGTCCTACAGTGATTTCACTGAAAGTTCAGGCACTGATGCCACACCCCTCTTTCAAACGCCCACTGTCTCTGGCGACACACTGAACTTCGATCCCGTTTTCACAGCATATGCGGATGGTTCAGGTGGCAATGCCTCGGATACAACCGACGGCCATCTCGGGTTTGACGTTTACGTTATCGGCAATCATATCATCAACGAACTGCGATTCTCCGAGCGCGGTGATTACAGCCTGCTTTCATTCGGCAACGCCGCGCTGGTCGATGTATCAGCAACCTTATTTGTCGAAGTGCTGGAAGTCGATGGCGCAGCGCTAGCATCCCCAGTGAATGGAGAAGCTGAAATGTCCTTCAGCCCAAATGCCAATGGCCAGTTCCTGCTTACCTCTTTCGGAACGACCTCCGGTCTGTGGACCGGAAGCGCAGACTTCGACATTGATACGCTGCTCGCATCGCATGGTGTACCGTTTGACAACGGGGCAACCAAGGTTCACGTGGAACTGGGCAACACGCTGCAGGCACTTGCCCAAATAGATTCACAAGCATTCATTGGGAAAAATGATCTGCAGGTATTCAGTGTAACGTCCGAAGCAGGCTCCATTCCGGAACCTGCTTCACTGGGGCTTCTTATTGGAATCCCGGTCTTCCTCACCTTTATTCGCCGCCGTATCTGCAACTAATCCAAACTACGTAGACAGCGTCTTGCCTGCCGGGCCAGGGTTTGCTAAAGGGGGACATGGCGAAGGAGCATTTAGCGAGTTTCCGGTTCTACGAGGAGTTGAACGATTTCCTGCCGCTGCACCGGAGAAAGAAAGATCTCCGCTATGCGTTCAACGGCCAACCCGGCATCAAGGATTCGATCGAGGCGCAGGGCGTGCCGCATACGGAGGTGGATTTGATCGTCGTCAACGGCCAATCGGTCGGATTCGAGTACCAACTTTTGGACAGCGACCGCGCGGCGGTCTATCCGACGTTCGAAAGCCTCGACATTTCCCCCATCGTCAAGTTGCGCGAAGCACCACTGCGGCGCACCGCGTTCATCCTCGACGTGCATCTCGGCAAGCTCGCCCGCATTCTGCGGCTGCTGGGGTTCGACACCCTCTACCGCACCGACTACGACGATCCCGAAATCATTCGCATCGCGCTGGATGAGCACCGCATCATCCTCACGCGCGACCGTAGGATGCTGCACGACCGGCGCATCACCCACGCCCGTTGGCTGCATTCGACCAACTCCGAAAAGCAGGCGCGCGAGGTGATTGAACGCTTCCAGCTTGAACGAGCCATCCGGCGCTTTGTGCGCTGCCCCGCCTGCAATGGATTGATCGAAGCCGTTGAAAAAGAGGCGATCCTCGACCGGCTTGAACCGCTGACGAAAAAATACTATTCCGAGTTTTTCCAATGCCAAGACTGCCGGAAAATCTACTGGAAGGGATCGCACTACGACCGCATCGTTGACAAGCTCGACGCCATCGTCCAACCGGACTGCCGATAGGGAGGATTGGCCTTTTTTCACGCTCGGTGTCCGGGGGCTTGCGCACCTCACCTACGATCCGGCAACGGATACGCTTGGTGCGCCGGTTCATACATTTTGGCACAATGCGACCGGAATCGCAATTATGCAGGATGGCTCCACCTATACCGACATCGGCTAATTCCGCCACAGGCGGCCGACGAAGAAGACTACAACGGCGAATAGCCTGATCTAGCCAGATATTTAATGGCCAACACCTCTCCGCTGAAGTGGAAGGGTGTGTTTTTGCTCTTCGTGGATGCTGAAAATAATGCATCACGGGGGTTGCCATTCCGAATGAATACCTATAAACAACGCCGTGAATTCCAGAAACAAAGGGAATTCGGGGTTTTCCAGGGGAGGAAACATGGGGTTCCA
>JBDLHZ010000212.1:0-4976 GCA_039715135.1 Verrucomicrobiota bacterium | reverse complement strand
AGGGAAAAGATTGTGTGGTCCTCCGAAGGCGGACCAACGTCAAAGTTGGTTGAGAAGCTCAAACGCGAGATAGACGGGGAATAGAACCCGGGTGTTTTCATCGGGATAGAATTTGGAGTGCGTCCGACCCCGTCGGCGCTTTGAAAGCGGAGACGGTGTCTCCGCAGTCCAGGGCGGCCGCGCCCTAAAGCACCTTGGTTTTGGTTTCCAGTCCTGCCGTGGCGGCGGCCTCGGGCGAGCAAAGGACGGATACCGCCGGTTGCTCGAAGGCCTTGTTCAGCGTTTTTCCGAAGGCGTTGAAATGTTCCTGCGTGGTGGCCAGCACTTCGTTGCGCAGTTGCTGCCGCTCTTCGTCGGTATAGTCGAGCAGATGGCGCATGGCGCTGGAGTAGCCCTTGGCGTCGGGGAGCTGGTAGGCATCGAGTTGCCCGATCGCGCCGATCAGCGCGCGGGTTAGCTCGTCTTCGCTCAGCGTCAGGTTTGCAAGGTAGTCGCCCGTGGCCTTGTAGACCTCCAGCGAGGCCGCGAGGTTGGGGTCGCGGTACGAGGCAAACACAAACGTTCCGGAACGATGGTCGAAGGCGCACATGCCGCCGTAGGCACCGCCTTGCACGCGGATCTTTTCCCATAGCCATGCGGTTTGCAGGTAGCGGGTAATCACCAGCGCGGAGCCGTGCATCTTGTAGCCTGCATCGAACAGGTTGGCCGAGCAACCCACATAGTTTACCTGCGAGGGTGCGGTCAGCGCCTCCGATCGGGGCAGGGCGGTCGGTTGCCAATCCTTGGAGGAAAAGTTTCCGGGGCTTGGCAATTTTCCGGCAAAGCCTTCCAGCGATTGGAGTACATCGGGCATGGCGGCCGGGTCGACGGTGACGTTGACAACGAGATGCTCGCGGTCGAGCAGTGTTTCGTGGATTCTTGTCAGCCGCTGGAACACCGCGTCCCAATCCTTTTCCATATCCTCGGCCAGCTGGCGGATGAAGAATAGCGCGTCCACGCCGCCCAGTTGCTCGCTGACCCAGTGCGCCTCGTTATAGTGCGCCTTCAGGCGGCTCATGACCGCCGAATGGCCGCGCGGCACGAGGGCGGTTTCCAGTTCCGATTTATGCTCCAACACAATCTGCTTGAAGCGCTCCTGGTTGTTGAAATCGGGGAGCAGCAACACATCGTGCAGAATGTCGAACAGTTCGGTGGTTTGGCTGGCCATGCACTTTCCGCGCAGGAAAAAGCGTGTAATGCCCGTGTCGGAATCCTCCATTGCCGAGAGGAACGGCGAGCTGTGGATACCGCCGGTTTTCTTGGCGATGCGCTGCGAGAGCGAGACATAATCCTCGTTCCGCGTACCCATTTCCAGCAGTGCACTGCCGAGCAGCGAGGCCAGCGGAATATCCTTCTGGTCGAGTCCGTGCAGGTCGAAGCCAATGTCGAGATAGAGGATGCCGTTGGTAAACAGGTCGTGGGTTAGCACGGTTGCGCCATGTAGCTTGGTTTCGCCGCGCTTGACCTTGCGGATATTCTTGTCGAGGTCGCCGCGGTGCAGCAGCGGGATGGTGGCGATGGCCTCGGGCGAGTCGGGTGTGGCCTGCATTTCCAGCAAGCGGCCGGTATTGGCAACGATTTGCTCCAGCTCGGTTTCGTTCATTCCGGCCTTGGCGGCCGCTAGCCGCCCTTTCTCGTCGGCTTCGGTGCGGGCGGCCAGCTCCGCGTCGGGAACCAGCACAACGGTCGACCGGTGCGTGTTGTCGATGAAGCTCTCTTGAATGAGCTTTTCAAAGTAGCCGTCCTGCCCGGCATGTTTCTTGACCGCCTGCAACGGGGCTTCGAAGGCGACCAGTTCCAGCGGGTCGGCACCGTAGATCCAGGCGTTGAGCGATTTGAGGAACAGCGACAACCCGCGCGGGAAGCCGCCGGTGTTGTTTTCGCGCAGGTCGAATTCAAAGGTGTTGAGCGCGGCATCGATATCATCGCGATCAATTCCGTTCTTGGCCAAATCCTCCAGAGTCTGGAAGACGAGCGCTTCGGCCTTCCCAAGGTTCGGGCTTTCAACGCCCTTGAGCCCGATGGAATACATCATTTGGATCATGTGCGTTTCCATTCCGCCGCCGGTAATGTCTTCGCCGAGGCCGGATTCGATCAGCGCCTTGCGCAGCGGCGAGGCGGGCGTGCCGAGCAGGATATGGTCGAGCAGTGTCAGCGCAAAAACGCGCTCGGCATCGGTCGGCGAGGGGAGCATCCAGTTGACCGTGAACATCGGCTTCGGGTTTTCATCGTCGGCCGATACGGCGTAGGGCTTTTCGATGCGCACCGGCTGGGCCAACGGTTGCTGGAAGTCGATGCCGGAGCCGGGATCGATCTTTTTGAAATCCTTGAGGTAGTCCTCCAGCAGGGCGAAGCGCTCCTCGACGGGATCGTCGCCATAGAAAAAGATGCGGGCGTTGGAGGGATGGTAGAACGAGTCGTGGAAAGCCTTGAATTGTCCGTATGTCAGGTCGGGAATCTTCTTCGGGTTGCCGCCGGAGTCGAGTCCATAGGTGGTGTCGGGGAAGAGCGACTGCTGCGAGCTTTCCATCAGCAGGGAGTCCGGCGAGGAGTAGACCCCTTTCATTTCGTTGTAGACCACGCCTTTGTAGTTCAGTTCGGCCTCGGGCGATTCCAGCTCGTAGTGCCAGCCCTCCTGCATGAAGAAGTCCCTGGTGATGCGCGGGTGGAAGACGGCATCGAGATAGACATCCACCAGGTTGTGGAAATCCTTCAGGTTTTGGCTGGCGACCGGGTAGCAGGTCTTGTCGGGATAGGTGAAGGCGTTCAGGAAGGTTTGGAGCGATCCCTTGAGCAGTTGGACAAACGGATCCTTCACCGGATATTTGCGCGATCCGCAGAGCACCGTGTGCTCCAGGATATGCGCCACGCCGGTCGAGTCCGACGGTGGCGTACGGAACGAAATGCCAAAGCACTTGTTCTCGTCGTCGTTCTCCATCGAAAGAATCTCCGCCCCCGTCGGAATGTGGCGGTAGATCTTCGCCTGCGTGTTTAGTTCCTTGATTTCCTCGCTGCGCACCAATTCAAAATTGTTCATTTACTGCTCCGTGATTTAATCAGAAGGGAATTTGGAACCGCAGATGCACGCAGATGGACGCAGATTATTAGGGAATTGCAAAAAATCGGGAACTACCTTGGAGGATTGCCGCATCGCTCTCCAACATCCATGTTTATCCGAGTTCATCTGTGGTTCATTTCCGTTTTAGGTTGAAAGAAAGGGATCAATACAGGATTCGTCCGTCTCGTGCGAATCCATTCATGGACAATTACGCATCTTGAATTTTTTGGCTCATTCCCTATTTCCGTGGGTAGCACCACATTTAAAGCCGATTTACATATGGTATGGCTGTCCAATCCGATACGAGATGCGCGAAGCGCTCTGGAGTGCGGTGGGAAGCGAAGCGCCACACCGCTCTTGCGCGTGCTTGGCGACAGAAAAGCGGTGTCGCCCGCTGGTTGCCACCGCACTCCAAGGCGGCTTCACCGCACATCCCGCATCCCGGATCATCTGGCATGTCCATAATGGCTTGGGCGGCCACGAAGGTAATGTCTACCCACGGTTTTAGGGAAAGAACCACTTTTTTATAATTTTACCACCCACCCCCGCTTTGCGCACCGCCCCCTTCGTCGAAGAACTCCAGCTTGGTAGGCTTAGAGATTGGACTGGAGATCGCCATCCTGCAATCAGCTCTGATTGCCAACAACCGGTTTTCATTGCAAACCGTGCGCTTTCGTGAGACTTGTCCAAACAACTTTTAAATGGTGAAAGATTGACCTGTGTTTTAAAATATGTAATACTCACCCTTGTTTAATTTGGTGTGTTGGCAGGTCTTTGGAGGTTGATTTAGATGAATATTCGGTTTGTTGGTGTATTGACAGGGTTGCTTTTGAGTATTTCATCATGGGCTTCGACGCTATATGTGGATGTCGCCGGCACGAACCCAGTACCGCCCTATTCAAGCTGGGCAACCGCCGCCACGAACATCCAGGATGCGGTTGATGTGGCTTCGAGCAACGATGTTGTTTGGGTGACCAACGGATACTATCTCCTTTCTGCCGAAATAACGGTCACGAACAATATCACCGTGCAAAGTGTCAACGGTTCGGATGCAACCATTGTGGACGGTGGGGGTAGCAACCGTTGTTTTAATCTTGGAGGTGCTGCCTGTTTGGTTAGCGGATTCACCATTACCAATGGCTATTCATCCAATTATGGTGGCGGGGTCTCTTGCACCAATACGACTCCGGTCGTTTCCAACTCTATCATCACTGGTAATTCGGCTAAATCTGGGGGTGGCGGTAGCTACTACGGTACGCTCAATAACTGTACGTTGACGGGCAATTATACGGTCAGCACTCGAGGTTGGGGCGGCGGTAGCTGCTACAGCACGCTTTACAACTGCTTGCTAACGGGCAACTCTGCGGGTTTTGGCGGTGGGATCTTTCGGAGCACAGCGAACAACTGTACCATCACGGATAATTTGGCCTATGACGACGGCGGAGGAATAGTTGAAGGCACGGCAAACAACTGCATCATTTACTATAACACGGCGTTTAGCGCGGACGCCAACTGGTCTGCCGATAGGTCTGGTAGTACGCTTTCCCATTGCTGCACGGAACCCCTCCCCGGTGGAACGGGAAATATTACCAACAACCCGGTTTTGGTTGGCACTTCGCATATCCATGCGGATTCCCCCTGCGTGGGCGCGGGATCATCTATCTATGCTTTGGGAACCGATATTGACGGGGAAGCATGGGCTGTGCCGCCTTCCATCGGTTGCGACGAGCCGCTTGCCACCTTCTCTGGTGGACTTTCCGTTTCCGTTTTGGCGGAATACACGAACGTGGTTGCAGGATATAGCCTAGCTTTTTCATCGAAGATTTCGGGGGAAGTTGCATCGAGCATCTGGACGTTTGGTGATGGTGCGTCGCTTTTG
>JBDLHZ010000211.1:0-4995 GCA_039715135.1 Verrucomicrobiota bacterium | reverse complement strand
TAGGCGTATTTCTCTTACCCATTGATTATTAAAAGGGAGCTTAGCTTCGGATCGGCACCTGCATGCCCTTGAAAAAGGGAGGGTTCCGGAAACCGGTTTGATTCGCGCCCACATCTATCACACGGTGATAGAGGATTGCCTAAAACGGCCAACGCGGGGTTCCTTCTCTTAACTTCGTTTTTTTGTTCATAATGCGTAACGAGTAATTCGTAATCGCCTCTACTCGTAGATTTGCGTGCATTTACGTTCATTCGCGGTTCAATTTCCCCCCGAAGCCCGCTATCTTTCCGTCATGGATCTTTTCAATGGGCAATCCGAAGAAGTCCCGAAACCCAGGGCCGGGGCGGGAACCGCGCCGCTGGCGGCGCGGATGCGTCCGCAGGCGCTCGACGAGATCGTTGGGCAAGAGCACATCCTTGGAGCGGATAAGCTGTTGCGCCGCGCCATCGAGGCCGACCGCATCAGCAGCATTATCCTCTACGGCCCGCCGGGTTGCGGGAAAACCACGCTGGCGGAGGTAATCGCCACGACCACAAACCGCCGCTTTGAACGCACCAGCGGTGTATTGGCCAACGTGGCGATCCTGCGCAAGCTGCTCAACGCGGCCACCCACATGAAAAAAATGAACGGGCAGGAAACCATCCTGTTTATCGACGAGATCCACCGCTTCAACAAGGCGCAGCAGGATGTGCTGCTGCCCTATGTCGAGAACGGCGACATTATCCTGATCGGTGCAACGACGCACAACCCGTTCTTCTTCATCAACACCCCGCTCAACTCACGGTCGCAGATTTTCCAGCTCCAGCCTTTGGATGAAGAGTCGGTTGTCAAGGTGCTGAAACGCGCGCTGGATGCACCGACCGGATTGAACGGGCTGGTTGCCGCCTCGGACGACGGGCTGGCACACTTGTCGGCGGTCTGCGAAGGCGATGCCCGCCGCGCGCTCAACGCGCTGGAGATCGCCGCGCTCACCACCCCGCCGCAGGACGACGGCATGGTGCATTTGACCAAGCACGAGATCGAAGAGTCGGTGCAGAAGAAGGCGGTGGTCTACGACCACGACGAGGACGAGCACTACGACACCATTTCGGCCTTCATCAAGAGCGTGCGCGGCTCGGATCCAAACGCGGCGGTCTATTGGCTGGCCAAGATGCTCTATGCCGGCGAAGACCCGCGCTTCATCGCGCGGCGGCTGGTGATCCTCGCCTCGGAGGATATCGGCAATGCCGACCCGCGCGGCTTGACGCTGGCCGTTTCGGCGATGCAGGCGGTCGAGTTCATCGGAATGCCGGAGGGGCGCATCACGCTCTCGCAAGCCACGACCTACCTCGCGTGCGCGCCGAAGAGCAACGCCGCCTACCTCGCGGTCGATGCCGCTTTGGACGATGTAAAGAAAGGTCGGACCCTGCCCGTGCCAAAGCATCTCCAAAGCGGCCCCAAGCCCGACAAGGACGGTGCCAGCTACAAGTACGCCCACAACGGCGAAGACCACTTTGTGGATCAGGAATATGTCCCGACCGACAAGGTCTACTACGATCCAACCGACCAAGGCTACGAAGCCACCATCCGTAAACGCATCGAATACTGGAACGGCCAAAGGAACAAGGGAACCGCGGAATAACGAACAAGGAATTTCGAATGTCAAAGGCAATGGAGAGCAAACAGGATATCCGAAAACAGATTAAAGCGAAGCGCAAGGCGCTGGATGTCCAATGGCTGGAGGCCGCCAGTATACGGGTGGTGGGAAACCTCCTGTCTCTGGAAGTCTTCCGGTCGTCGGAAACCGTTGCGCTCTACATGGCCATTGCCGGAGAGGTGAATCTTGATCCGCTTTTCCCGAAGTGCCGGGAACTCGGGAAACGCACCTGCATTCCCGTTTTCAACGCAGAAAAAAAACTCTACGAAATGACCGAAATCATGCCGGAGACCGAGTGTTCCACCGGCCATTACGGCATCCGGGAGCCTTTGTCCCCCGCCCTCTTTCCCATGCGCAAGATCGATCTGGTTGTCGTGCCCGGAGTGGCTTTCGACCGGAAAGGAAACCGCCTGGGTCGCGGCGGCGGCTATTATGATCGCCTGCTGGAGGGATTTTCCGGCGCTTCCGTCGCCGTCGCCTTCGACTTCCAGGTTCTTCCCCAAATCCCCCTTGAACCGCACGACAAGCCCGTGGATGTCCTCGTGAGCGAAACGGAAATTATGAATGTTTTACAATGAGTGTTAGACAAAACATGATAACACAGTATAGAATTCATGGGTTAACAATCAAATAAAGGGATCGTTTCGCCCAGATGTTGCGTCTTTATTGCTTCGGGTTTTCCATGGGAAACGGTCTTCAAGAAAAGGAGGTTCACCGTGGAAGAAATGTTTACAGGGCAAGTCCTAATCATAAACATCGCCTTTATTGTGCTGGGTTTCTTTTTCCACGCATACATCACCCGAACCAATGCCATAGCTGCAAGCAAGCAGAGCAAGGCTATTCTGGAGGGAACCCAAAAAGAGTCCGACATGATACGCCGGGAAGCGAAGGTGCAAGCCAAGGACGCCGTGCTCCGCGCCCGGGAAAAATCCGAGCAGGAGATCTCGTCCCAGCGCAAGGATATACTTGATCTGGAAAAACGCATTGTTGAACGGGAAAAGAACCTTTCCGCAAAACTGGAGATGCTCAGCAGCAAGGAACTGCAGCTCACTGGACGGCTTACCAAGGTTCACGACCAGAAGGATGTCCTCAAAGAGAAACAGGCCAATCTCGACGGCCTTATCAAGGAAGAAACCCGTCGGGTCGAAGACGCCGCCGATTTATCCAAGGACGATGCCCGCAAAATCATCATGGGCCGCATGGAGGACGAACTGAAAGCCGAAGCCGGCGGACTGATTCGACATGCCCAGCGGGATGCCAAGCAAGACGCCGAAAAGACGGCCCGGGAAATTATTGCCACCGCCATCCAGCGCTACTCCGCAGAGACGGTCTGCGACATCACAACCAGCACCGTACCCCTCGAAAGCGACGACATCAAGGGGCGGATCATCGGGAAGGAAGGCCGCAACATCAAGTCGTTCGAGGCCGTTACCGGCGTCAATGTCCTGATCGATGAAACCCCGGAACTGGTTGTTCTTTCCAGCTTCGATCCCATCCGCCGCGAGGTGGCGCGCGTTGCGCTCGCGGAGTTGATCGAGGATGGCCGCATCCACCCGGCCCGCATCGAAGAGACCGTTGCAAGGGTAAGCAAGGATCTCGACGGAACCATCCGCCGAGCCGGGGAGGAGGCCCTCTTCGGCCTCGGCATCACTGGTGTCGCCCCCGAACTGGTGCAGGTTCTCGGCAAACTGAAGTTCCGCACCAGCTACAAGCAAAACGTGCTCGACCATTCCATCGAAGCCGCCCACCTCATCTCCATGATGGCTGCCGAACTGGGCCTCGACACCAAGCTGGCCAAGCGCGTCGGCATTTTCCACGACATCGGGAAGGCGCTCGACCACGAGACCGAGGGAGGACACGCCAGCATTGGCGAAAGCCTGCTGCGGAAACATGGCGAAGACCCCTTGGTCTGCAAAGCCATCGGCGCCCAGCATGAGGACATGGACCGAACCAACGTCTATGCCGTGCTGTGCGATGCCGCCGATGCCATAACCGCCGCACGGCCGGGTGCGCGCATGGAAACCACCGACCTCTATATCCAACGGATGCAAAAAATCGAAAAGATCTGCAACCAATATGCCGGAGTCAAGAGCAGCTATGCCGTCCAGGCCGGACGCGAAATCCGCATCATGGTCGAACCCGAAAAGTTCAACGACCACGGCACCCAATTGCTTGCCCGCAACATTGCCAAGCAGATCGGCAAGGAAGTCAGGATTCCGGGCACTGTTCGCGTCACGGTGATTCGCGAAACCCGTTGCGTCGAATATGCCAAGTAACAAGTAATACGTAACACGTAACAGTCCGGGTTACGCATTACTCGTTACAAATTACGACCAAAAGGAGCATGCACCATGTCTAGAGTGGTCGAACTAAAGCATCCCTTGGTGCAGCACCACCTAGCCACCTTGCGCGACAAGTCCACGCCGCCGCATCTATTCCGCGAGCAGGTACGGCACCTTTCCCTATTCCTCGCCTACGAGGCCACGGCCAACCTGCCCCTCAAACCGGTCATGGTGGAAACCCCGCTCATGGCCACGGAATGCATGGAGCTGGGTTGCCGCCTCGGACTGGTTCCGATCCTCCGCGCGGGGCTGGGCATGTCCAGTGCCATCCAGGATCTTATCCCGCAGGCCGAAGTCTGGCACCTCGGTTTCTACCGCGACGAATCCACCCTCCAGCCCGTTGAGTACTACCAGAAGTTTTCCGACACCCCGCCGGAGACCGCCTTCATCGTCGATCCCATGCTTGCCACGGGCGGCTCCGCCTGCGAAGGCATCGACCGGATCAGGAAATGGGGGGTGGAAAATATTTCCCTGCTCTGCATCATTGCCGCGCCCGAAGGGATTGAAAAAGTCTCGGACACCCACCCCGACATCAACATCTTCACCTGCGCCATCGACGACCGCCTCGACGAAAACGCCTACATCGTCCCCGGCCTCGGTGACGCCGGCGACCGCATCTTCAACACGGTTTGATTCTTGCCGGCGGCCTATGGATCAGGCCGCTTCGGCGCGCAGTTTTTCGAGTACCTTTTTATTCACGGGATAGAGCCAAATCAGGATCAGGGCCGTAATGGAAATGACCGGGCCAATGATGTAGGTGGCAACAAACAGTTTCATCACCGTGCCATGGCTCTGGGTGATATCGGCACCCTTGATATAGGTAGATACGATGGCATCTGCCGGAATGCTGTCCTTTCCTTCCAGTCCCCCGGCAACCGCATCGTTGGCCGGAGCCATATCCGAAAGGGTCAGATAGCCCGCAATCGCATCATCATCCTGAAGCACCCCTGCATCCTGTACGAAGCCCTTCACCGTATCCGAACTCTCAATCGCGTTGGTGGAACCGTTCACAAAGCC
>JBDLHZ010000210.1:0-5039 GCA_039715135.1 Verrucomicrobiota bacterium | reverse complement strand
GGAACGTCCGCCGTGCGCCATTCGGCAAGAAGCGCGGCACCGGTCGGCGTCACCATTTCAAATGGTTCATCCACCTCCTCGACCGGAAAGCCTTCGAGCAGGCGCAAGGTTGCCGGTGCGGGGTTCGGATAGGTTCCGTGGGCGCATGTGATCGTCCCGTGCCCCTGCGGCAGGCTGCGAATGGCCACAACGTCCACACCCAACTTGTGCAATGCGAGACAGCAACCCACAATATCTACAATCGAATCCATTGCCCCGACTTCGTGGAAATGAATTTTTTCCACATCGATGCCATGAACCGCCGCCTCCGCCTCGCCAATATGGCGAAACACCTCGGAAGCCTGAAGTTTTACAGCATCCGGAAGTCCGCTTTCATCGATCAGCTTGAGAATCGTGCTCAGATGCCGCCCATGATGACCCTCGTGGCTGTGATGGTGTTCATCGACCCTAACGGTTGCCCGCACTCCACTCATCCCCTGTTCCACAACCTTGTCGATCACAATCTTGAACGGATCAACATTGAGCGACTTCAGCTCTTCGTTCAGCTCATCAACCGGAACACCCAGTCCAACCAGCGCGCCGAGAATCATATCCCCGCTTGCTCCTCCAATACTTTCAAAATACAAGGTTTGTCTGTTCATTGATTCATCTCCTACACCTCAAAACGCGGTTTAATAAAGACGGGCGGATGCATGTAGAGCGGTTCGAAGGGTTCGGAAGCAACACCTTTTTCGAGTCGCTGGGCAACGAGTCGTCCGAGAACACCTGCCGACGGGAACACCGGGCCGGCGTTCTCCATGGTTTGAAACCCGGCCAGCAGATCTTCAAGACGGTCGTGGTCGGGGCTGACGACCAAAACATTTTCGGGGATGAATGCCGCGAGTTCATCGCGCTCCAGAAGCTGGAACTCCTTTTTGATGTCGGCACCGGAAAACAGGCCTGCCCAGACCTTGTTGCGCCGGGCATCGCCAACGACACCGAGATGTTCCGCGCCAATCTGTGCGGCCAGCGCCGCCCCACTGTTTAGTGCATAGACCATCTTTCCGCCAGGTGCGGCGAGCGCGTTGACCACGGAAAAGCCGATGCGCATTCCGGAAAAGGCACCAGGACCGCGACCAACGGCAAAGCAGTCGACGCTATTCCAATCGACATCAAGCCCGGACATGGCATCGAATAGCTGCTGGCGATTCTTGAAGTTCTCGACCCAGTTCTTTTCGACAACAATTCGCCCGTCTTCGATCAGAGCGACGCTTCCGCGGCTGGACGAAAGTTCAATGGCAAAGATCTTCACGCTTCGCCCTCCCTGAAAATACGGAACGTGCGCGTTCCGGTTTCGTCGGCTGTGATTTGGATGTGCAATAGATCGGGCGGCAGTAGTCCCTCGGCACGCTCGGCCCACTCGATGGCAGTTATTCCGCCAGCATCAAAATATTCCTCCAGCCCAAGCCCGAGCGCTTCTTCAGGCCCGGAGATTCGGTAGAGATCGATGTGATGCAACGGAACGAGGCCAACGTACTCGCCGATCAGGGTATAGGTCGGGCTCGTGATGGGTTCGTCGATCCCAAGCGCGGCGGCCAGACCCTGAACAAGGCAGGTTTTTCCTGCACCAAGATCGCCATGCAGGGCAATGACAGTTCCAGGAACAAGCTCGCCAGCCAAAAGGGCGGCAAGCTCCCATGTCTCTTCGGGACTGTTGGTTTCCACTGTGCGCATGGTTCCCGCCCTACTGGATGAATTTGATCGCAAAGCTGACCGGCGGGCTGGAGACCTCCATCCCATCGGCATAGATTGCGATGGCGCGAATACGGTTGGGCCCTTCGCCAGTCACCAGCTCGTCGAGAACCAGCTCAGCATCGGGGGTGAAGCTCTTTTCGTCCAACACTTGCGTGCCGCATACAAGGCGCAGTTTTTCAGGCTGTTCTTCCCCCTCCACCTTAACCTTGATGCCGTGGTTGTGTTCTCCGATTTTTTCAACGGACGGGAGGATGGAAAGTGAGCGTCCCATGCGATTGATGAAAATCGGCTTGTCCGCATGGGCATTGAACTGGACAAAATGCTGGACACGAACCACGGCACGCAGTTCGTGATAGCCGTCCGAGAGGTTGGCGGTGCGCAGATAAAACGAACCCTCCTCCGATGGCGCCTGGATCTCCTTCCCATCCAGCATAAAAGAATAGATGTACAGCGCATTATTAAACAGGCTAGACACCTGGGCCGCATAGGTGAAAAATGAACCGGGCCGTTCGCTTCCCAGAATCTTGACAGTAACCGGGGGGGCGTAGGGTTTCGCGAGCGGATCGCCCAGCAGCAAGCTTTGCAACGGGCAGGCAATGGATTGGTAGAAGCTTTCGAGCATGGTGCAACCGGAGATGTAGTGGGTAAAGAATCGTGCCGACGGAAACTTGTTCGGATTGGAATAGGGTTCAACCACCGCACCGGCCGAAGCGGTTGCACCGGCCTTGAGCCACTCGGTAGCCTTGGTTTGGGGTTTTTGGAATTGCGCGCTCCAGCTCGTAAGGTGCTCGGCCATGGCGCCTGGGGCGAACGACTTTATCAGCGAGGGATCAACCTTCTCGGCCCCCATCAACACCCCCATTACATCTTCCGCACCCGCCGGAAAGTTGGTGGTTACGTTTGCTTCGATCTTACGTTCCTGCAGCTCCGCAACGGCCGGATAATACTGCCACTCGCGGCACTTCGAGCGAACATCGTCGCTCATCACGAAATAGATGCCTTTGCGTCCTCCGCGATGGTCCGACTCCTTCCCGCGCGCTAGAGTGTCGATGACGGTCTGGACGTCCGTCCCTTTTTCACCGACATAGCCCAGCATCATGCTTGGCAACGGCATATCTTCGCCGAGTCCACCCTGCCAGGATCCCACCTCAGGCGGCATCCTCTCATTCATTTCAAACCCGTCCCTGCGCACGGCCAGCGAAAATGCAGGCAAAGAAAGCTTGAGGCGTTGGTTCGGACCAGAAAATAGTTTTGAAAAATATTTGCCGTCCTCCACCAGAGTCAGTGCCGGCGGTTTGTTTCGCACAAAGGTCATGCCGCCGACCGACATCTGCTTGCGGTCGTAGGGATCCGTCTTCACCCGGATGGGAAAGTCAACCGAATAGACCCATGCCAGAATCTGGCCATCAATCCCCCGCTTCCGGGCTTCGGCGTTGGCCGGCTCCCAGATCAGTCTGGTGAATTCCTCGGGCGTTACCGTGGCGGTGTCGCCATAGGCGCTTTCGGGAATATCCAGATAGACTATGTTCTGCTTTGGGATTCCCCGCATCGCGGCAAATGTATTTGCCGCAAACAAGGACGGCTGCGAATTCCTGTTCACCAAAAGCAACACCTCGTGCGGCATCTGCGCCTGCGCCGTTGCAACCATGAAAACAAAAAGAAAACCTCTCAAGATCCTGGACATGTCTCCTCCTGAACTTCCGTTTTTTCAACCGAAGAAAAGAGAAGTACCCTATCACCTTGAAAACCGCAACTCGATTCCCCGTTCACGGTAAAACTTTCCGTTGCGATTTCACGGCCCGGAACCTACACTGGTGCTTTATGGACGGTAGCGCACCAGCTCGGGTTCTGATGTGGTTGGGTGGATTCTATGTTTTCCTCAACCTGCTCGCCCTGCTCTTCTCCAACTGGTTGATTTTCGTTCCGCAAAATCCAAGCTACGACCACCTGCCCAACGAAGTCAGGATTACTTCCGGAAACGGCGAACAGATCAACGCCGTATTTCTGGAGAACCCCCAAGCGGAATACACCATCCTTTTCAGCCATGGAAATGCCGAGGATCTCGGCAATGTGGTGCCTTTCATGCAGCAGTTCCGTTTGCTCGGCTATTCGGTGCTGATGTATGACTACAGGGGCTACGGCACAAGTGAAGGATCTCCCAATATCCGCAAAACAAGACAGGATATAGAGGCGGCCTACCGCTGGCTCACCGAAAAGAAAGGCATTGCACCGGAAACCATCATCGCCCACGGTCGCTCCCTGGGTGGCGCGCCGGCTACATGGCTGGCGGCCCATCACACGGTGGGCGGGTTGGTGATCGAAAGCACGTTTGTCTCGGCCTTTCGCGTAAAGGTGCGCTGGCCGCTGTTGCCGTGGGATAAATTCAACACACTTCGCGAGATCAAAAAAACAAGTTGCCCGGTTCTCGTCGTGCACGGGAGAGAGGACAAAACCATTCCCTTCTGGCACGGGGAAAAGCTATACGCCGCCGCGCCGGGGAAAAAGATGCACCTCTGGGTCGACGGCGGCCATCACAATGATTATGCCTACGTCGCCGGCAGGAACTACATCCATACCTTCCAAACATTCGTTGAACAGCGGGTGAAAAACTAGAACGGCACAAAGTTGGTACGCGGGGTAATCCCGGCCACGGTTTTGGCCAGCAGCTTGGCTGTCTCTTCAAGATCCTTCAGGCTAATCGTCTCGCACGGACTGTGCATGTAGCGCAACGGGATGCTGACCAGTCCCGCAACCACGCCCGCCCGGTTTAACTGGATGGCATTGGCATCGGTGCCGGTACCGCACGGCTCGGCATTGATCTGGTAAGGTATCTTTTCCGCCTTGGCGGTTTTCACCAGTAGGTCGAACAGCTTGGAGTTGATGTTCGGTCCGCGTGTAAGAACTGGCCCCTTGCCCAGCTCGATCAGGTTTTCGCGCTTCATGGCATCGCCCATGTTGGGGTGGTCGGTGGCAAAGGTCACGTCGACGGCTATGCCGATGTCGGGGTCGATTCCATAGGCTGCCGTGGTTGCACCGCGCAACCCGATCTCCTCCTGCACCGTCGCCACGGCGTGGATTTCCGCCGAGGGGCTCAGTTTAGAGAGTTGCCGGGCCGCCTCGAGGATCACAAACGCGCCAGCACGATCGTCGAATGCGCGGCCGACCGCCAGTCCGTTGGCTATTTCCGAGAAACCGGAATCGATGACAAGAGGGTCGCCAATTTCGACCATCCTCTCGGCACCCTTGCGGTTCTTCGCGCCAATATCGACCCAGAGATCCTTCACCTCGGACACCTTCTTGCGCTG
>JBDLHZ010000209.1:0-5042 GCA_039715135.1 Verrucomicrobiota bacterium | reverse complement strand
TTTTGCTTTTCTTAACCTGTTTTTTCATAGCCTTTACCCCAGAAATCAGAGGTCAGCCCCCTGCCTCCTTGCTAGCCAACAACCTCGATTCCCATCGATTCCGCCAGCGAGACCAGATGCTTTTTAAAATGTCCTTCCGCAATCACTGGATGGTGTGGAAATCCCTTGCGGAGCATTCTTTTGAAATAGCTCGGAATATCAACATTGGCGAAATATCCGACCCCGTTCGTTCCTTTCAAGTGGCGCTTGGGTTCCACGGTATCTCCTTCGATGGCGGTGAACAGGTATTTCCCGTTCAGGTGCCACAGGCGGAACAACGTGATCGGTATGCCGGTTTTGAGCGTCGCGTCGATCACCGCCGGTTTCTGGTTGTTGAAATGCCGGCCGATCGACGGTGGCCGGTCGCTGTCGAGCCCCTTGCACATTTGTAGCGGAGCCGCGCCGGTGTGCCACAGCGTAATGTGGTGCTCGTCATGCTCCAGCCAGTCGGAAATATAAGGGGCACCACAGCCGGCGGAATATCCGAACAGGCAGGCCAGCGCAGCATCGGTATCCCCTTCCGGGGCGATGGCGTAGCCTTCGGAAGCCAAGCGGGCCATCGCCATGTAGGGCCACTGGGTTGCGGAAAGCTCCGGCCAGTCGCGCACGGCGAGCGCCTGCAACGGCGTCCCATCCATCATTGCCTTCATATGAATATAGTATTTACTGGAAAGAAGGAGATCCTCTTCCGTGACACCATCCGCCACCTCCATGCCCATCGCCTTGACCTGTTCCAAATCCGCCTTGGCATCCTCGTCGCCGACGGCATGCACCCCGTCGATAAACTCCTGCATGGAGGTGTGCATCAGCTCGACATTGAGTGTCCGCATGGAGGTTGGATCCACATGCATATCCATATATCCGGGAGCATGGTATCCGACCAAGCCGGCGTACGCACCGGTCATCACTGAATGGGCGTATGCCCGGTAAATCGCCTGCTCAAGGTCGCACTCGGTCTGCGGTGCGCCCGGCGCACCATAGACCAGTTCGAACGGGTGGCCAGCCTGCGCCAGATTGGCTCCGAATGTATGGGCACCCACCAGCGAACAGGCACTGACCATATCGCCCTCCTGCTTCTCCGGGGTCGCCCAAAGCACAACCGGAGCCTTGCTCATCTGGGCAAGCACCGGACTCATGCGCCCGTCGGCCATGGTTGGATGGATCGCCACATAAACCTGGCAACCTTGGTCGTTGCACTCCTTCATTACCCGCATCAGCGAGGTGCCATCAACAATCTTTTCTTCAGGAATGACAATATCGAACGACGCCGTCTTCAACTGATCTCGCACCTGTTTTTCAACCAGTTCCCCCCACTCCGGGATGAAGCCAGGGCGTTTGCGTTTCAGGATTAAAACCCCAACCTTTACGTTCGGCCGCGGATGAACACTAAAATCGCTCATAATATCTTCTCTTTGAGTTTGGTTTAACCACTAATCCACACTAACGGGCACTAATCCTTAATCCTCTCGCAAAGGCTCGAAGATGCAAAAAAGCTGACTCCTGATTTCTGTCTCCTGACCCCTGCACTACGCTTTCCCTTCCGAGCCAAGTGCCCCGATGATTTCCTTCATGTCCACTTTAATCAATTCCTTGACCTCGCGCATGATCCGCCATGCGTGCCAGAGATGCTCCATGGAATCGGTCAGCTCGTTGAAATATTTGATGTAGTTGAACCGGAACGCCTCGCCAAAGTTGACCTTGTTCATTCCGTGGGCCACAAGCTTGGAGACATCGTCCATGGAGATGCCGCAGGTTCCGTGTTGCACCAGCGGAACGGACAGTTTGCCGCGCAGGGTCTTGAGCAGCTCGAAGTCGATTTCGGTCTGCTGCTGATACACGCCATGCGTGGTGCCGACGGACACCGCAAGCATGTCCACATCAACCTCGTTCACAAACCGGACGGCCTCTTCGACCTCGGTCTTCGCCGGAGGAATGGCCGGTTTTTCCTCAACCGGAATGCGTCCGATCAAGGTTTCCGTCTTGGGTTCGTTGCCTTTCACATAGCCGACTTCCGCCTCGACAGAAACTCCCAGCACGCGCGCCACATCGACCACCTTGCAGGTCTTTTCAATGTTTTCGGTGAGCGGATCGTGCGAGGCGTCGAACATGAAGGAGGTGAATCCCGCCTTCATCGCCGTCACGGCCGATTCAAAGCTATGGCCATGGTCGACCTGCAGGGCCACCGGCACGCTGATCTCCAACTCATCGGCCAAAATCCCCGCCAGCTGAACAAAATGCTGGAAACCCCGGTATTCCAGGTTGGGTTCATAGGCCTGCAGGATCAGGGGCGACTGCATCTCCTGCGCCGCTTCGAGCGCGGCGCGGGCAATATCATAGGTGGCACCGTTCGCATTCAACGCAGGGATGGCGTATCCGCCCTGCATCGCCGCTTCGACCATCGGTTTTGCACTGATAAACTTCATTTTATCCTTCTTTTTTAACTCCTTCTATACTGTCACGCTTCCGCGTGCCTTTTCCCATGCCCTGCATTCATCGACGAGCGCCAGCAAGTTTTCCCACGGTACTTCCGGCTCGACTACATGGGTCGGCGCCACCACGATACCGCCTTGCGATCCGCATAGATTCAGGTTCTTACGAACCTCGGCGCGCACCTGTTCGGGGGTCCCGAAGGGGAGCACCTGCTGGGTGCCGATGGTGCCCCAGAACGACATGCGATCTCCAATGCGTGCATGGACGTCTTCAACGTTCATGCACTCCGGCTGGATCGGGTTGAGGATTTCGACACCAGCATCGGCCAACTCCTCAAGGAAGGGAAGGATGTGGCCACAGGAGTGGTAGAAGATCAACACATCGGGATTGACTGCCTTGGCGGCCTGCACCACTTTTACCAGCCGAGGCTTGACCCATTCCCTCCAAAGATCGACGCTCATCATGATGCTCTGCTGCATACCGATGTCGTCGCCGAGCTGGATGACGTCGCAACCGCATTCGGCATGAATCGCGGCTCGCTCGCAGGAGATGGCTGTCACCTTGTCGAAATGCAGTTCCGCGCTCTCCTCCCCGCACATCATGTCCGCCATCAGATCCTCCATGCTGCGGATATACCACGCCTTTTCCCAGACGGTCATCTGCATGACACCAACGGCAGCCAGCCCCTGCGCATGCAGCTCCTCCACCTCCCGGGTCACGCGTTCGCGCTCGGCAGCCTTGATTTTTGGGTAGGGATAGTTTCGTATGTCCTCCATGGAGCACTCGCCTTTCAGCGGGTTGTGCATATGGGTCATGTGCATTGCGGCATCGGAACCCTTGGAGCGGGCAACACCCCACTCATCGATTTTCGTGTCGGCGGGCAATTCCTCTTTATACAGCTTCCGGCCATCCTCGAACTGCGCTTCGAGTTCAACAACCACTTCGCGATGGTACAGCCCAAACCAAGACTGGTAGTCCGCATGTCCAAATCGTTTTTCAAATGCCTCTATTTGCGACGGGCACAGGACAAAATCCACCGGCACCCCTTTGCACCCTTCGCGCCGCAGCGTCTTGATCAGTTTTTCGCGATTGGTCATAATTTCCCTTATGGTTTGTCGATGGGCATAATAAACAGGTGCCAGACGATTCAATGCCTGGCACCTGCGGTCAAAAACACCAATTAGGAATCGGTTATTCCTCGACGGCGCGGTAGAAGGACCGGGTTCCTGCCATCGACTGTGTGACGGTCACATCGCCACCTGTTCCGGGAAGGTTCGTGACGCTGGTCCAGATCGGATCAGTAAGATCGGATTTGCTCTGAAGCGCATAGGTCTTAAAAGGCTGCGTGTGCCACTTGTAGGAAGCGTTGCCGCCCGCAAGTTGCTCCATGACAATATTTCCAATCGCACCCGGCTCTAGGAAAATACTCCCGTAATAGCCCAATTCCGAGATACTCAGAAGACCAGCGCTTACACGAACCTCGTCGATAAGCCCGGCAAAGTTTCGGCCAGCGTTGGGATCTACACCTCCGTCGCCGTCGCCACCCATGTAGAAATTATACTGGCCACTGCCATAATTCAGATCGGCTGTTCCAAGCACAAGCTCTGTATTGTGCATCGAATCCAAGCTACCATCGACATACAACTTGATCAATCTTTGCGTCGTGTCAAGGCTGGCGGCAATATGGTGCCATGCACCATCGGCAAAGTAGGTGTTGGTTGTTGCAAAATCCGCAAACCGCGTTGTCGCGCCTTGGTAATAGGCAAACTGAAACTTTTGATTCAAGTCGTCGTACAGGAGGCCGTAGTTTACTCCGCTACCGACAATATATTGCCATGATTTCCCGCCATCGTTGCTCAGATCCGTCGGCTTGATCCAGGCTTCGACAGTCAATGTTTGCCTAAGCTCCATCGTCGTGTTGCTAATCGTGCCATCAATCCACACCGTGCTGTTGATACCATCGAATTCCATGGAATTGTTGCCGGCAAAAGCAAACGGCACATCGCTATTCGGACTCGGCCTCCACGGCGAATTTTCATTCGTCCTAAAGTCGTTTGTACCGGTAGGTTCATGGACAAACCGCCAGAAGTTGGTGCCGTAAATGGCATCGTTAAACGACTTCGCCACTGCTTGGGCGCCGGAAGGGACAAAAAGGGTTCCGTGATAACCCAGTTCACCAACTGCCAGCACGCTGTCGCTTATACGAACCTCGTCAATCAGACCGTTGAACTCGCGACCAAGCCCGTCGCCACCCACATAAAAGGCAAAAGAACCGCTACCCATTCCGTAATTCAAAGGTTCAGTGCCCCCAAGTCCAGCTTGCGTCACTCCGTCCTGGACACCGTCGACATACAGCTTGACCTCGTTGGCCGCATTATCAAAACTCGCCGCAATATGGTGCCAGTCGCCATCCATGAGCGTAGTAGTGGCCGACGCTGAAAACAGATGGCTGTTGGCACCGCTGCCTCTCCAGAAAGTAAAGATAAAGTCCTGATTAATCTCATCAAAGACCAGACCGTAACACTGCATGCCGCCGACAACAAGTCTCCAGGTCTTTCCGCCATCGCTGGGCA
>JBDLHZ010000208.1:0-5048 GCA_039715135.1 Verrucomicrobiota bacterium | reverse complement strand
CGTTGCTGGATTAGCTTCATGCCAAGACCTTCGCTTGGGGTGCTCGGCAAGGGGTTTCCGTTGTTAACGACTTCGAGTGTACAGGTTTCTTCGGCCAGTTTGAGCGAAAGAACAATGTGCGTTGCCTTTCCATGGCGCAGGGCGTTGGTTACCGCCTCGTGCGCGATGCGGTAGATGTTCAAGGAGGTTTCTTCCGGAATTTCTCCAAGGAGGTCACTGATGGAGATTGTGAAGTCGGTATTATTGGTTTCCGTGAAATATGCACACATCTCGTGCAGAGCCTGTTTGATTCCGGACTCCACGATTTTTTGCGGAGAAAACCTCATTGCTATGTTTTTGACCTGTTCCATGTTTTCCTTGGCAATTTGCACCAGCTTGATGGCGGCATCGGCCTGCGGCGCATTGCCATAGACGAGAAAGTTCATCAAGGCCTCGCTGTGATAGAACAATCCGGTTTGCTGGTAGGCAACGATATTGCAGAGCGTTTCCGACATTCTCGCGCGCTCGGCTTCGGATTGGGTGACCATGTGTCTGGTGATTTCCTTTAGGTTTTCATTTCTTTGCTGAACCTGCTCTTTCAAGCTGGTGGTCAATTCGAGGCATTTTCTGCGGTTGTTTTTAATCGTGGCGATGACAAACACGGCAATCAATTGGGCGGCTATCCCGCCGGTTGTCCCGCTAGGTTCCAGCGCAACACGCCACCCTTGCAGGCTATCGAGGTTGTACATCATCACCAGCACGTGGTACGGGTGGGAGAGGATCGAGGTCAGTACACCGGCCTTGTAGCCATAGAGCCAGGTGGCGAAGCCGCAAAGCAGGATGCTGGGCAGCATTACTGAAATGCCGCAAAAGGGATGGCCGACGACAGTGAATGCCATGTAGGCCAGCCAAGCGGTTGCAAGGAATGCAAACCTGTATCGTTCCATCACCTGTTTTCCACGTGCTGCCATGCCGCCAGTCTGGATCATCCGGCCCCCTTCCCGAAGTCCGCCGAGCATTTCAGCCGGAAGCCGCTTTTTGCCAAGGCGACGCAGGTCTGCTTCCCGCCAATGGCCTTGATCCGGAATTTCATTACCTCGGAAATTAGATCGTGGGAACAGACCGTTTGCCGGGGTATCTTTCCTTTGATCATGGTTCGGCAGTTGCTTCTTCCAGTGATCAATTCGATATTCATGTTCGTTGCCTTATGCTTGTAGATGGCGCGGCATACGGTCTCGTGTGTAATTCGGTATAGGTGTTGTGCCGTCGGGATGGGAATATTCGTACTGTTTCCGCGGCAGTTCAGTCTGATTTCCGCGGATGAAACGTCGTTGAAATACGCGACCATTTCGTCCAGGGCGGTTTCAAGGTTTGTTTCCGTAAACCGGATTGGGAGCAAGGAGCGGGAAAGCTGCCGGACGGTTTGGATATTGTTCTGGACCCGCCGCGTCATCCATTCCGCCAAATCGGCCTCCACCCGCCCTGCCTCCCTCAGTCTTAGGCTGAGGGCTTCGCTGTGCAGCAGCATGCACGTAAGGTACTGCCCAACGCCGTCGTGCAGGTCTTGACCGATCCGGACGCGCTCCTGTTCATCGTTTTCGATGAGCTGTTGTGCAAGTTCATCCAGCTCGGCGGTGGCTTCGTCGACACGGGAGGCGAGGGTATCCCGAAGTTTGTTCAGCTTGTCTTGCGATTCCCGCATTGAACCGGTCACCAGCGTGGCAATCATGGCAATGATGATCCCCACGGGGTTGTAGGTCAGAAGGATATCGCCGGGCTCGCCGGAAACCAGATAGAGGATCGCCGTGTTGAGCAGCACAAACGGAATAATTGAAAAAAGGCCGATACGTATTCCATAGAACCATCCGCAAAGTCCGATCAAGGCAACGGAGGAGATTTCCACGGAGTCGTACAGCTCATCGAAGGTTGCAATGAACGCCGCCGCATAGACGGAGACCACCACCGCTAGAAAAACATGTTTATTGAATACCACCCCAAAACCATATCAGAGCGGCAACCCCCTACAATCTCTTTCTGGCTAATATGATCTTATGCGCATATGCGCATAAGATCATAACTGCATTTTCCGAAACTGATGAAGAACAGAATCCGCGATTTCCATTTCTATCGTGATGCTGGCCTAAATTCCGGTTGCGGCGGTTGCGGTGATTACGTAGAGTGTGCAGATGAAGAAAACGCCACTGCACGCACAGCATATTGGACTCGGCGCACGCATGGGGGAATTTGGCGGGTGGGACATGCCGATCCAGTATGCGGGCATCCTCCAGGAGCACGGACACACCCGCACAAAGGCCTCTGTTTTCGATATCTGCCACATGGGCGAGTTCGAGCTTTCCAGCGCGACCGCCTTGCAGGATTTGGAAAAGTTGCTCACCTGCACTGTCCAGTCGTTGGAAATCGGCCAAGTGCGCTACGGCTTCATGCTCAACGACGATGGCGGCACCATCGACGACCTAACCTGCTACCGCCTCGCCGCCGACCGGTTCATGCTTGTTGTCAATGCCGGTACCGCCGATAAGGATGCGGAATGGATCAAAAGCCGCATTTCCCCCGGCACGCGGTTTGCCGATCTGTCGCCTGATGTGTCCAAGCTTGACCTGCAAGGGCCGAAGTCGCGCGAGGTGTTTGAAGATGTTTTCGGGACAAAACTTCCCGATCTCGGATATTTTCGGTGTGTTGAATTCAACGATTGGCTGATCAGCCGCACCGGCTACACCGGTGAATGGGGCTATGAAATCTATTTGCCCAACGCGGAAGTCGCCGAAGTTTGGGATAAGCTTGTTGCGCACGACCTCTGCGAATCCGGCGGGCTTGGCGCGCGCGACACCCTGCGGCTGGAAATGGGCTATCCGCTCTACGGCCACGAGCTGTCCAAGAGTCGCACGCCTGTTGCAACTTCGCGTGGCGCATTCATTGATATGCAGAAGGATTTCATTGGCAAGGAAAACGTCGCGGCCGCTCTTGACGATCCCGAAGAGTTGCTTGTTGGTCTCAAGTTTGGCTCCAAGCGCGCCGCACGGGAGCACGACAAGGTTTATTATGAGAATATCGAAATCGGCGAAGTCACCAGCGGCTCCGTCGCCCCCAGTCTCGATGTCGCCGTCGCCATGGCCTTCGTCGAACCCGGTTTTGCCGAAGTGGGTAGGGAACTCCAAGTCGAAATCCGCGGCAGGAAATTCCCCGCCGAGGTCGTCGATCTACCTTTCTACAAAGAAGGAACGGCGCGGGGATGATTTTTTTACCACGGAGGCACAGAGGCACGGAGGATTTAAATTCGGATGCTCTGTGTTTCGGAGTCTCTGTGGTAAAGAAGTAAACATGAAAGGGAGGTGTAGGGAATGAGTGATAAACTAATTGAAGAAGATTTGACTGAGAAAATTATCGGTGCGGCGATAGAGGTTCATAAATATTGGGGGCCGGGATTGGTCGAGAGCATTTACGAAAAGAGCCTTGCCATCGAATTGGAACGGCAGGGGATCCCTTTCAAGCGTCAGGTGGAACTCGAACTCAGCTACAAGGGTGTTTCCCTTGGCGAAGACTTCCGGTTGGATTTGATTGTGGGCGATAAGGTGGTTGTTGAATTGAAAGTTGTCAGAGAGTTTGCACCCATCCATGAAGCCCAATTGCTGACCTACATGAAACTGACTGGTTGCAAAGTCGGTCTTCTATTAAATTCCAACGTTCCGGTTCTGAAGCAAGGAATCAAAAGACTAGTTCTCTAATTCTCCGTGTCTCTGTGCCTCCGTGGTAAAAAAGAAAGCAGTTGAGATGAAAAAGACACCGTTTTGCGCGACGAGCGGGCAGGATCAGGAGACGATGTTCCAAACGTTGGGAATCGCCGACTTCGACGAGCTGTTCGCCGCGATCCCCGATGAACTCCGTTCCGAGGAGCTGGATATGCCCGAGGGCCTCTCCGAAATGGAGATGATGCAGCATGTCCGGAAGATTGCGTCGAAGAATTCCACCGAGCTGGTGAACTTTTGCGGGGCGGGCTTCTACGACCACTATATTCCGGCGGCGGTCGATGCACTCTCCAGCCGGGGCGAATTCTACACCGCCTATACGCCGTACCAGCCGGAGGCGTCGCAGGGAACCCTGCAGGCGGCATTCGAGTACCAGACCGCCATTTGCCGCCTCACCGGCATGGAGGTGGCCAACGCATCGCTGTTCGATGGCGGCACCGCGCTGATCGAGGGGATCATGATGGCGCTGCGCCAGACGAAGCGCAACAAGGTGCTGGTCGACGAGGGCGTCAATCCGATCTATCGGCGGATGCTCCAGTGCTACACGCAAAACCTTTCCGTCGATTATGAGGAGATTCCATTGTCCAAAGGCGGCGTTGCCAACCGCTCGGCCTATGTGGATGCCCTTGATGATTCCGTCGGCGCCGTCGTTTTGCAGAACCCCAATTTTTTCGGTTGTCTCGATAACCTCGCGGAGCTGATCGAAAAGATCCACGGAGTGAAAGCACTGGCGATCATGTCGGTCTATCCCATGGCCCTCTCGCTGATTGAGACGCCCGGCGCGATGGGTGCGGACATCGTCACCGGGGAAGGGCAGGGTCTCGGCTTGCCGCTCAACTTTGGCGGTCCCTATCTCGGCTTCATGGCCACGAAAAAGAAATATGTGCGCAAGATGCCCGGCCGCATCGTTGGCGAAACCGAGGACAAGCAGGGGCGGCGTGGATATGTGCTGACGCTTCAGGCGCGCGAGCAGCATATTCGCCGCGAAAAGGCCACCTCCAACATTTGCAGCAATGTCCAGCTTTGCGCCCTGCGCGCCATCATCTACCTCTCGCTCGTCGGCCGCGAAGGCTTTCTTGATGTTGGCCGCCAGTGCATGGACCGCGCCGGCTATGCCTGGAAAAAGCTCATGCAGATCGCCGGCGTAGAATCCGCTTTCAACCGACGCTTCTTCAACGAGTTTGCCGTGCGCCTTCCGAAGGATGCCACCGAGGTCGTCAGCGCCCTCGTCGACCAAGGCATCGCCGCCGGCTTCCCCGTCGGCCGCTACTACAAGGGAATGGAAAACGTCCTTCTGCTAAGCTT
>JBDLHZ010000207.1:0-5085 GCA_039715135.1 Verrucomicrobiota bacterium | reverse complement strand
CTCACCCCCGCCGAAATGATCATGCGCGAGCTGGAGCGGGGACAGGAACCTCCGGGCAAAGAATCATTAACCGAAGATCGCAAAGCCCGCAAAGAAGTCTGATTATTTCAGCATGGCCTTCGCGCTCTTTGCATCCTTCTGTTAAAATAGATCAAGTTGGTCGGGCTGGGGAGCAAACTGCGGAAAGCGCATCTCCGCCTTGCCGGTCATATGGACGAGATCGGCCGCCGAACAGGGTTCGCCCCGCATTTCCAGCGTCTCGACAATCTTGGCAAAGAGCACCCCGCAATAGGCGCTGTCCTCCTCCGCGCGGTGGAACGTTCCGCTGGGAAACCCGAAATGGCGTACCAGCGTTCCAAGCTTGTAGTTGGGTAGTCCTGGGAAAATCCTGCGTGCCAGCGGCAATGTATCGAGCACAACGCCCTTCGGTGCGGCCGCGCGATGCAGATTGATGTCTTCGAGCAGGAACTTGAAGTCGAATGGGGCGTTGTGCGCCACCAACGGGAGATCGCCGCAAAAATCGGCGAAATCGGCGAGCACATCGGCAATGCGCGGCTTGCCGCGCACCATGTCGTCAGTGATTCCATTGACCGCCGAAGCGTCCGGAGGAATCGGCATGCCTGGATCGACCAACGTACCGTAGCCCTTCACGGCGCGACCACCGTCGAAAAGCACCGCACCCACCTCGACAATCATGCCTTCCTTCGGCTTTATCCCCGTCGTTTCTAAATCAAATGCAACAAATTTCATATGCAGTACCCATGTGCCGGAATTCGTGGCGCGGAATTCCGTTCCGCGTCATTCGGCAGTGCGGCGGAAAACTCGCAACAGAATTGCGAGCTACTAAAAACCCGCCCAGTGGTGCCGGACGGGTTTTCTCGATCAAGTCTGGCTGTGCACAATTAATTCGCCGCAGTTTTACGGGACATCTCGCGCTCAGCGCGGGTCATTCCACGATCATCAACCAAGGAGGCCTTCACAAAAATGGTGAGGTTTCGCTTGGCGGAACGCGACCCTTCGGTGCGGAAAAGGCGGCCAAGGTACGGAATATCGCCGAGGATTGGAACCTGATCGCGGAAGGTCTCGGTGCGCTCATCGATCAATCCACCCAGCACAATCGTGCCGCCATCGGCAACGGTCACATTGGTTTCAACGGAACGCCGCTTAAAGGCAGGCATGAGAACCTTAAGATCACTCCCATCTCCAATTTGCTTAAAGAGGCTACCCCAAGAAGCAGAATATGAATTATAGCCAACCAGATAGAGGTCGTTACCAATAAACTCCAGGATTTCGGGATGAAGCTCAAGGTCGATCGTTCCATGCTCCGAATCGACCACCGGGGTCACCTTCAGCGAAACGCCCATATCGAAATCCTCCCAGTCCTGCGCCTTCACAACCGGGGCGGTGTTTTGGCCGGTCTCTGCGTCGTAGTCCTGCGGATAGCGGTGGGTTTCCGCCACGCGGATCATCGCCTCGGCTCCGCTTTTGGTGGTCACCTTTGGAGCCGACAGCACATCGGCGGTACCCTCCTGCTCCATGGCTGAAATTTTTATATCGATGTCCCCGTTGCCGAACATCATCGTCGCCGGAGTTCCGCCCATCAGCCCGAACAGGCCGCTTTGAATGGTCTCGAATCCTTCCGTGTTGTCGCGCTGGGCGGAGCCAAAGAGGTTTTGGCCCGGACGCTCATCCCCCGCGAGGCCATCGGCAAGAATCGTCTGGCCGGTATTTGGGTCGGGTGCCCCGCCAACAGCCCCGACACCCCTAGGATCCAACTCCATGCCTGCGGCGGTTCCGCTACCGTAAACATTCCAGTCGAACCCGAGCTCCTCGAGGGCACCTTCGGAAAACTCGACGAACTTGGCCTCGATTTCAACCTGTTGTGAACGGTTGTTGGCAGCTTTTTCGTCAAGATCGGCCAGAATGGCCTCAACCGCCTTGAGGTTTTTCGACGTGTTCCTGACAAACAGCTTGTTGAAACGCGGCTGGTAGATCGCAGAAGATCCTTCCGGCCAGTCAACGACGGAAAAAAAGCCGGATACATCAGCCGGCCCCGCAGAGGCCTCGCCGGAAGAAGAATCGTCAAACAGGTCGCCCATCCCTCCTCCGGAATCCGCCGCCGACTCCAGATCGGCACCAACCCCGGGAATGATGTCGTATGATTTCATGATCATCTGCGAAGGAGGGACAAAGTTGGCGGGCATGATGGAAACAACATTTGGCCCCACCTCGAACTTGAGGGACGTCATGTCCGCCACGAACTGCATCGCATCGTAGAGGTTCATATCGGCAATGGAAAGACTCACGGGTATTTCATCCGGAGCGAACTCCATGCCAACAAGCGCAAAGTCTACATCCTCCTCCGAGGAACCCAAGTGACGGCCAGCTTCCGAAAGAATGAACGCCACATCCTCGATGCTGGTATCGGTGAAATCAAGGTTTGGAATGATGACGGCTTTCAGGCGGGCTTCCATGGACCGGATAGCCGCCTGCTGACCTGGATCCGCCGCGAGGGCATCTTCGGACGCAGGAACCGCACCGTAAAACCTCGGAGCTGGATTCCAGGCGGCGGCGATGTCGGCGAGGGCCTGCGACCGGCTGGCACCCTGTTTTTTGAGCTCCTCGGAAGCGATGCGCTTTGCGGTGCGTTTCCGGTAGGCCACGGCATCGGCATTGTATTTGTCGATGGCGAGCATGGCATCGAAGACCCTTATGGCTTCGTCATAGTTGCCGTCCTTGTACTGCGCAACCCCTTGTTCGAACAGATGCCCAAGCATTTCGGACTCCGTGCCGTCCCCGGCATGCACCGCCTGCATTGCCGCAAACACCATGGCCAGTAAAATTGAGATATAGGTTTTCATTGTTTTCTTCCCCTCTGCTTGAAAATACTCCCTGCTATTGGTGAGCCAACCGGTCCGCGCGGCTCATCCCTGAAGGATCAACCATGGTGGCCTTGACAAAAATGGCGAGGTTTTTCTTGGCGCTACGCGATCCCTCCGTACGAAAAAGGCGGCCAAGGTATGGAATGTCGCCAAGGAACGGAACCGAGTCGCGGAAGGTTTCGGTGCGTTCGTCCACCAACCCCCCCAGCGCCACAGTGTGTCCATCGGCAACAGTCACCTGCGTTTGAACGGATCGCCGGTCAAAGGAAGGCATAATGGCGATAAGATCGGCACCATCTCCCACAACGTCAATAACCCACACGCCCTCCTCCAATTTAAGACCACCAATAAATGCAGCAACCCCAACGACATAGAAATCCGGATTCTTCAACCTCAGGATTTGCGGATGGAGATCGAGGTCGATGGTACCGCTTTCGGAATCCACCACCGGGATCACCTTCAGCGATACCCCTAGGTCGACATCTTCCCAGTCCTGCGGCTTTACGACCGGAGAGGTTTTCTGTCCGGTCTCCACGTCGTAGTCCTGTGGATAGCGGTGGGTTTCCGCAATGCGGATAACCGCCTCGGCTCCACTTTTGGTGGTCACCTTCGGCGCCGACAACACATCGGCAACGCCCTCCTGCTCCATGGCTGAAATCTGTATGTCGATATCGCCGTTACCGAACATCATCGTCGCCGGAGTTCCGCCCATCAGCCCGAACAGGCCGCTTTGAATGGTCTCGAATCCTTCCGTGTTGTCGCGCTGGGCGGAACCGAAGAGGTTTTGCCCGGGGCGACCATCCCCCGCGAGGCCATCGGCAAGAATCGTCTGGCCGGTATTTGGGTCGGGTGCCCCGCCAACAGCCCCGATACCCCTAGGATCCAACTCCATGCCTGCGGCGGTTCCACTTCCGTATACATTCCAGTCGAAGCCAAGCTCTTCGAGGGCACCTTCGGAAAACTCGATAAACTTGGCTTCGATTTCGACCTGCTGCGAACGCATCTTGATGGCTTCTTCTTCCAGACCGGTCAGAACGGCCTCGATCGCCTTGAGGCTCTTTGGCGTGTTCTTGACGAACAGCTTCTTGAAGCGCGGCTGGTAGACCGCCGATGAACCTTCCGGGAAATCAACAATGGAAAAGAAGGCCGCTACATCGACCGGCCCCGTTTCCGCTTCGGAAGGGGCATCGCCAAACAGATCCTCCGCCCCACCACCGGAATCGGCCACCGATTCCAGATCGACACCCACTTCGGGAATAATGTCGTACGACTTCGCGACCATGGCAGCAGCGGGAACATAGTTGGCGGGCATGATGACAACGAGATTTGGTTTTATCTCGAACTTGAGCGTCGCCATTTCCACGACATACTGCAACGCCTCGTAGAGGCTCATGTCGGCAACGGAGATGGTTACATTGTTGTTCCCCATGGCGGACTCCATGCCAACGAGCAGGATATCCACGTCCTCGCCACCTTGATTGCGACTGGTTTCGGCAAAGAACCGGACAACCTCTTCGATACCGGCATCGGAAAAGTCGAGGGTTGGGATGGTGATGGCTTTCAGGCGGGCGACCACCTGTTCAATGGCCCGCTGGTCGGGATCCGCCGCAACGGCGGCTCCGGACTCGACAACCGCATCAAAAACCTTAGGTTCCGGATTCCATGCCGAGTCGATGTCGGCGAGGGCCTGCGCCCGGCTGGTGTCCTTCTTCCCGGCCTCCCTGGAGGCGATGCGCTTGGCGGCACGCTTCTTGTGGGCCACGGCATCGGCATTGTATTTGTCGATGGCGAGCATGCCGTCGAACATTACGATAGCCTCGTTGTAGTTGCCCGCCTTGTACTGGGCGCGCCCCTTTTCAAACAACCACGAAAGCGTATCGGATTCCACAGCCGCCGGAGCCTGCCCGGCGCTCTCCGCTACCGTCGAGGCAGGCTCGGCCTCGTTCGCGGCATCCAGTTGGGCAAAGACCCCGTCCATGTTTCCCTGGGCATGGGTCATTTGCGCCGCCGCCAAAAGTGCAATCAATAGGGCTGAGATATAGGTTTTCATCATTTTTCCTTCCCCTCTGCTACTGGCGGGCCAGCTCTCGCTCATCGCGGGTCAAGCCACGGGCATCAACCTGCGCGGCCTTCACGAAAATTGTGAGGTTTTTCTTAACGAAGCGAGATCCCTCGGTGCGGAAAAGGCGGCCAAGGTATGGAA
>JBDLHZ010000206.1:0-5103 GCA_039715135.1 Verrucomicrobiota bacterium | reverse complement strand
GGAAGGCTGGTTGTTTATAGTCCGAGGAACTGGACCGCGAGGCCGGAAAAACAGATAGTCGCGCCGGCGAGGGCGTGGCCAAAGCGTTCCAGCGGGCCGCGCTTGACGAAGCGGATGCCCTAGGCCGAAACCAGTACCACCGCCAGCATGGTTCCGAGGATTGCAGGGGCAAAGAAAGCGGTGGACATGTTTCTGCCAGCGGGCGGTTGCCAAGGGCGGTTTTTCTTGACAGCGTTGCGCAACACGCTACACTCCTGCACATGATAATCTCCTTCAAGCACAAGGGGCTGGAACGGTTTTACAAGAAGGGTTCGCTTGGCGGCATTCAGGCCAAGCACAAGAAAAAGCTGCGCATGCAGCTCGCCGCGCTGGACACGGCGCAGGCCATTGAAGATATGGATATCCCCGGCTATCGATTGCACCCGTTGAAAGGAAGCCGGAAAGGAATCTGGGCAATTGATGTGAGCGGCAACTGGCGCTTGACGTTCGAGTTCACCAACGGAAACGTTTATATTCTAAATTACGAGGACTACCACTAATGAGCATGTACAATCCACCGCACCCCGGAGAATTCATTGAAGCAACCTACATGGAGCCGTTCGGGCTAAGCTGCCGTTTTCTGGCAACCAAGCTGGATGTGTCGGCCTCCACCCTGAACCGCGTCCTGAAGCGGCAGAGCAGCGTAAGCCCCGAAATGGCATTGCGCCTGTCCAAGGCCTTGGGGCGCACCCCCGAAAGCTGGCTGGCCATGCAGGATGCCTTCAACCTCTGGAAGGTGCGCAAGCGGGTCAAGCTGAACCGCGTCCATCCTGTTGAGTTAGAACAGCATGTCTACGTTGCCGCTGGTTGACAATTACACTCGCAGGACACTTTCCTTCTTTCTGCCGGTCAGAGCCCAAGAAACTGGATTGCGAGGCCGGAGAGGCAGACGGTTGCGCCGGCGAGGGCGTGGCTGAAGCGTTCCAGCGGATCGAGCTTGACGAAGCGGATGCCCCATGCCGAAACCAGCACCACAGCCAGCATGGTTCCGATGGTTGCAAGCGCGAAGACCCCCGCAACCAGCAGCATGCCGGCAAGGCTGTGTTCCGCTGCGGGATACATGATCAATGGAATCAGCGGTTCGCAGGGGCCGAGCACGAAGATGGTGAAAAGCACCCATGGGGTGAGCGCTTTCTTGTCGGCCCCGTGCGGGTGGGCGTGTCCATGCGTATGGGAATGTTCGTGTGTATGCACCATGTTGCCTTCGTGAATGTGGGCGTGGGCGTGCGGTTTGTTTCTGATGGCGCGATGAATACCCCATACAAAGTAGGTGAAGCCGAAAATGATCAGTGCCTGCGCCGCAAGGTTTCCGCGCCAGGCCTCGAAGAGTTCAAGTTTGCCCAGCGCCATGCCGAGTGTTGCCCCGAGCATTCCGAGCGCAACCGACCCGGCCACATGGCCGATGCCGCACAGGAGGGTAATGCGCAAGGTCTTGGCCAGCGACCATCTACGCGCCTTGCCGATCACGATGAACGGCAGGTAGTGGTCGGGGCCGCACAGCGTGTGGCCAAAGCCGATCAAGGCAGCGGTTCCGGCAAGTATGGGTATGGCTTCGTTCATGAAGGGATAATTTAAGCCGCCTGTTGCCGAAAGTCCATCGCATAATTCGCTTTGCGCCGTCGCGCAAATCGACTTAACTTTCCACTTGGCCAAGCCGGAGCCAAAACAAAAAGAATATACAGAATAATTATGGACAGAATAATTGTCGAGATGCCGTTCTGAAAAATCATTCTGTCCATAATTATTCTGTAAAAATCCTGCACAAGTATGATTGAATTTGAAAAGTAAGGTGCTAACCATGCCAACCGCGCAACAGCTGAAGATCGGGTTGTTGAACGACCTCCATTACGACGGCGGGGTTCAAGCCTTGAACCGCCTCTACGAATCGGTGGCCGCGCTCAACCACGGGGGCATCGAATTGCTGGTGGTTCTCGGCGACCTGGTTGATTCCAGCGGCGAGAGCAATGCCAAGCGGCTGTTGCGCGAGGTTTCCGCCCTGTGCGATTCGTTCCGCGGCACGGTTCGCTACATGCCCGGCAACCACGACCTCGACCATCTTTCCAAGGCGCAGTTCTATAACGCATTGGGTTGCGCCGGCGATGCGCCGACAGGCCGTTTCCAGCAAAACGGCACCGACTTCATCTGCATCGACGGGAATTTTTCCCCCGACGGCACGGAGTACGACTGCGGCAACTTTGACTGGAAGGGATCCTTCGTGCCGGACGAACAGCTCGTTTGGCTCGGGAAACAGCTCGATGCCGCCAAGTCGCCGGTCGTACTCTTCTCCCACCAGCGCATCGACATTCCCGGCGAGTTTTCCGTCCAAAACCATGCCGCCGTGCGCGATGTGATCCGGCTCTCCGGCAAGGTCAAGGCCGTCTTCCAAGGCCATCAGCACGCCGACGACCTGCGGCAGATCGATGGAACGGCCTACTACACCTTGGGCGCCCACATGGACGATGCCGGTCCCGCAGTGGTGCATATCGATGCCAAGGCCATTCGCATTGCCCGCGACTTTAGTTCCATGGAAGCAGTCCCGTCATGAAACGCTTCTTTAAATCCATAACCACTATATTAACGCTTGTCGTGCTCGCTTTCGTTGGCGGCTCGATCTTCTACGGCACCAAGACCGTGCACGACCTGTTCGCCGGCAATGAAAAGCTCAAGGCCGCCATTACCTCCCTCGTGCACGAAGATCAAATCGGTTTCGCCAAGGTGACCAGGCAGGAGGAGCGCGACGGCAAGCTCTACACCACCATCAAATTTGTCGAAACCGCGCGCGACGATATGCTTTCCACCGTACTTGAAAAGGAATACGAGATCGAAGGCGACGTTGTCCATTTCGACACCCTCATCGTCACTTTTTCCGACCAGATGGTCATGGACGGCAAGGCGCGTGCTGTCTATCTTTGGCGGCGGATATATGGCGAAACCATGAGTCCGTCCGAAGGCTACGACATCGAAACGCCCGGCACGTTCCCCGAACGCTATTCCGGCCTGCTCAGCGACCTCAAGGTTTCCGACCAGCGCATGTTCTGGGAGGCCATCTGGGATCTGGCGAACGATCCCGAAGCCCTGCGCGACCACGGCATCAAGGCCATCTACGGCAACGCCGTCTACAAGCGCCTCCGCCCCGGCCTCATCTATGTCTTCAAGATCGGTGCCGACGGCCACGTCTATCCCGAAACCGTGCTGGATATGTAGGCCATGAAGCAAATCCTTGTTTTAAGGCGACTCCTCTGCTTATATCCAAGCCATGGAAGCAACGCAAACAATCGAGGAGCTAATCAGGCAAATTGTGGAATTGGCGCATCCGGTCAAGGTTTTGCTCTTTGGGTCTGCCGCGAGAGGCGAGGCAACTGCCGATAGCGATATCGACCTGCTTATCGTCATGCCGGATGGAACGCATCGGAGGCATACCGCCCAGCGGCTCTATCAGGAAATCTCCAACATAGGAACCGCGTTCGATCTGGTTGTGGCAACCCCCTCCGATCTCGACAAGCATGGCGATACCGCTGGCTTGATCTATCAATCGGCTCTGAAAGAGGGCAAATTGCTCTATGCCGCATAACCCGCCAGCCTGCGGAGGGTCGGACGACTGGCTTTCCCGTGCCCGTAGCGACCTTGCGCTGGCATCGGTTCGTCCCGCAAAGAACATCCGGCTCGAAGACCTATGCTACCATGCCCAGCAATCCGTTGAGAAATCCCTCAAGGCGGTCTTGATCCATTCGGAAACAATCTTCCCGCACACCCACAACATCAAAATCCTGACCGGCCTTCTACCACCAAGAATCTTTCAGGATCCGATCCTCGCCGCCGCCTCTATCCTCACGGACTATGCCGTAACCGCACGCTACCCTGGAGAAGTTGAACCTGTCACGAAGGGTGAACTGAAAACAGCGTTGCATATTGCAGGCGAAGTTTTGATCTGGGCGAAGTCCGTTGTCGGACAGTAGATTTTGGTCTACAAGCCGTCAAAAAACCCCGCCGCAACGACGGGGTTTTCATCAATCCGATCTGGATTGGGGTTCGGTTTAAACCATGAATTTCCGGCGCAGGAAGAGAAAGCCTCCGCTCGTCGCAAGAATCATGGCAATCACACTGGGTTCCGGCACAATCACGAAGGCCAGATCCAGGGATTCTTCAGTGATTGGATCCCTGAGTTCCATCCACTCATTGAATAAAGGATCCTCAGGAATGAGGTCATACACTCCGTCATCATTCCAATGATCCCGTGAGGTTTTCCAGCCGATCCGTCCATTGGCGATGGGATCCTGATCAATCCGGATGTCCAGCCAATAGATATTTCCTTCTTCCTGGCGGAATGGATTCAGGATATCCGTAATGTTGATCTGCCAAGTCTCGTGATGGCTGAGTGGCTCATCTATTCCGGTGACCGGATCATACCAACCTTGATCGCCGTTTTCGTAGAAGCGTTCATTCCATTGGAAGTCGTCCCACTCGGAATCCCCCTCCCACAGCAACTGGTCGGGTTGGCTCCAGGGAGCCATCACGCCAGCCGGAGCATCGCTGTGGATGCTCAGGTGGATATTGCGGACGGTTTCCCACATGACATCATCGTAGTTCCAGGAAACCCAGAAATGCACCCCCGTAATCTCGCCGCTTTCCGCACACTTGAAGTCATCGGCCAGCGTATTTCCAAACATAGGGTCAACACTAGTAAACGCCACATCCCATCCAAACGGATCGGGAAGTTGCGGATAGTGCATTTTGAAGGGGTCGCCGGGGTTCCAGTCGGCCTGGACGGCGACGGCGAGCAGCAACAATGCGCCCACCACGTGGATCATACTATGAGTTTTCATAGCGTCCTCCCTTTTGTTTTGTCTTGGGTGTCATTACCCGAAAGACCTATCGGCCTTCTAGTCCCAAACACCCACAACTGTCAAGGGGTATTTTAAAACATTTTGCGCATATAAAGTATAATATTTTAAAGAAGTAATATAACACGTTGTTGCGAATTGTTTTCAAGAACGGCCGAGGTGGCCGTGATACGGTGTTTTTCAATGGTTTGGAGTCGGTTCCAACCGCTGGATCAGGCATCTT
>JBDLHZ010000205.1:0-5108 GCA_039715135.1 Verrucomicrobiota bacterium | reverse complement strand
CATTCTCTTCGGCTTCCGCATATCAAAGAAGGAGCAGGTCTCCAACTGGGCACGCAAGGAACTAACCCCGTCGCAACAAACCTACGCCGCCACCGACGCCTGGCTCGGCCGCAAAATCTACCTCACCTTTAAGGATAGCAGGATGGTAAAGTCATGAAAAAAGTAATCATCACCGGCGGAGCCGGATTTATCGGTTCGGCGGTTTGCCGACATCTTGTTGGGAAAATGAATGTCCAGGTCTTGAACGTGGACAAGCTGACCTACGCGGGAAACCTCTCCTCCCTGAAGGATGTTGAGCAAAACCCGCTCTATGCTTTTTCTCAAACCGATATTTGCGACCAAGAGCGAATTCGCCGGATTTTCGCCGATTTCCAGCCCGATACGGTCATGCATCTGGCGGCTGAATCGCATGTGGATCGTTCGATCGACGGGCCGTCCGCCTTCATCCAGACCAATATTGTGGGTACCTACACCCTGCTCGAATCCGCACGGGAACACTGGGGTACGCTTCCCATTGAGCAAAGGGAGGGGTTTCGCTTCCTGCATGTTTCGACCGACGAGGTCTATGGCTCCCTGGGCGACGAGGGGCTGTTCCAAGAAACCACCCCCTACGATCCGCGCTCCCCGTATTCGGCGAGCAAGGCCTCGGGCGACCACCTGGTCATGGCCTGGCACCACACCTATGGGCTGCCGGTGCTCATCACCAACTGCTCCAACAACTACGGCCCGTACCACTTCCCGGAAAAACTGGTTCCGCTTGTTATCCTGAACGCGCTAGACCTGCAATCCCTGCCGGTCTACGGCCAGGGCGACAACATCCGCGACTGGCTCCATGTGGAAGACCATGCGCGGTCGTTGGCGCTAGTTGCGGAACACGGAACCCCTGGGGAGACCTACAACATTGGCGGGCGCAACGAGCGCACCAACCTTGAAGTAGTCCAAGCAATCTGTGATTGCTTGGACAAACTTCGCCCGTTGGACGGAAGTTGTGGAAAGTCGGAAGTGGAAAGTGGATCGGGGGAGGCTGCACATTCTACATCCAACATTCAACCTTCCACATCGACGAAGGAGATTCAATCCTATCGGGATTTAATCACTTTCGTGAAGGATCGCCCCGGGCACGACAAACGCTACGCCATCGATGCCACGAAGCTGGAAACGGAACTGGGATGGAAGGCCAGCGAGAATTTCGATAGTGGAATTCGCAAGACCGTGCAATGGTATTTGGACAACGAGTGGTGGTGGCGACCGATCAGAGAGAGAAAATATTCCGGACAACGTCTGGGGAAAGGATAGGTCATGGACATTCTCGATTTGGAAATCCCCGGCGTGAAACTCATCCGCCCATCGGTCTTCAAGGATGGACGCGGCTTTTTCCAGCAAACCTACCACCAAGCGGAATATGCAAAGACGGGTATTCCAGAAACGTTTGTCCAAGATAATTGGTCCCGCTCCGAAGCCGGTGTGTTGCGGGGGTTGCACTACCAGCTCAAAAACCCCCAGGCCAAGCTCGTTTCAGTGTTGCGCGGAAGGATTTTCGATGTTGCCGTAGACATCCGACGCGGTTCACCCTCCTTTGGCAAGTGGTGCGGAACCATGTTGGACGAGGAGAACCATTATCAACTCTACATCCCTGCCGGCTTCGCCCATGGATTCATGGCATTGGATGAACTAAACGACATTGTCTACAAGTGCACGGGTCTCTACGCCCCGGGCGATGAATACGGCATTGCCTGGAACGATGCCTCCATCGGGATCGAATGGCCGGAATTCCCCAAACCGCCCAGCCTTTCAGCCAAGGATGCCGTCGCGCTGCAGTTGAAGGATATTCCACCTGAAAACCTTCCCGTCATGGAGAACAAATAGGCACGAGGACATGATGAAGATTTTCATTCTAGGGGCAAACGGGCAGCTTGGGCACGATTGCCAACAGGTTTTCTCCAAGTACCACCTGCAGTGCGCAGATTTGCCGGAGCTGGATGCAACGGACAAGTCGGCGCTGTTCGGCGCACTGGCTTCGTCCAAACCCGATGTCGTGGTCAACTGCGCCGCCTACACTGCCGTAGACCGATGCGAAACAGAGAAGGAGGCATGTTGGAAGGTCAACCGCGACGTTCCTGCGTATCTGGCGGAATACTGTAGTCAGCAAAGCATCTTTCTGGTGCATGTTTCCACCGACTACGTTTTCCACGGCAACAAACCGCTCTTCGAAGCCTACACCGAGTCCGACCCAACCGATCCTGCCTCGGAATACGGCCGCTCAAAACTGGCCGGGGAGCTGGCCGCGGCAGGGCAATTCCAACATGCCGAGGGATATGCCATCTTGAGAACCGCATGGCTCTATGGGCTGCATGGAGGCAATTTCCTGAAAACCATGTTGCGCCTGGCACGGGAAAAAAACGAAGCCCCCATCAAGGTGGTCGACGACCAATTTGGATCCCCAACCTGGTCGTCGACACTGGCGAGACAGATCAAAACCATGGTTGAAAACAGAAGCGGCGGACTCTACCATGCGACTTCCGAAGGATATTGCAGTTGGTACGGCCTCGCCTGTGCATTCTTGGACGACATGGACGTGAAACACAGCCTCATCCCCTGCACCACGGAGGAATATCCGACACTGGCCAAGAGACCCAAAAACTCAATCATGGAAAATACACACTTAAAAAAGCTCGGAATCAATGAATTCCGGGACTGGCGCGAAGATGTGGCGTTGTATGCCGCCGCAATAAGGAAAACAGAAGAGGATCCGAAATGAAAGGTATCATTCTAGCTGGTGGCACAGGCACACGCTTGCACCCGGCAACCAAAGTGATCAGCAAGCAACTGCTGCCCGTATACGACAAGCCGATGGTCTACTACCCGCTCTCCACCCTGATGCTTGCGGGAATACGCGACGTGCTGGTCATCAGCACGCCGCACGACCTGCCCCTCTTTAGGCAGTTGCTCGGCGACGGCTCCGGAATCGGCATGCGCTTTTCCTATGCGGAGCAACCTGCCCCGGAAGGACTGGCGCAAGCCTTTTTAATCGGGCGCGACTTCATCGGAGACGACAATGTCTGCCTCATCCTTGGTGACAATATTTTCTACGGGATGAATTTCACCGAAACGCTCAAGTGCGCCGAAAACAGAGAAAAGGGCGCGACCATTTTCGCCTACCCCGTGCATGATCCCCAACGGTACGGCGTCGTGGAATTCGATGAAAACGGGGCGGCTCTTTCGCTGGAGGAAAAACCCGTGCAGCCAAGATCCAACCATGCCATCACCGGACTCTATTTTTTCGACAACAAGGTGGTTGAAATCGCCAAGGATTTGAAGCCGTCTGCCCGTGGCGAGCTGGAAATCCTCGATGCGATCCGCCCGTATCTGGCAAACGATGAATTGCACGTGCAGGAGCTTGGGCGCGGGTTTGCCTGGCTGGATACCGGTACGCACGATTCCCTTTTAGAAGCCGGAACCTTTGTCGAGACGCTGGAAAAGCGCCAAGGGCTAAAGATTTCTTGCGTGGAAGAGATCGCTTGGCGCAAAGGGTTTATCAGTTCCACACAGCTCGAAAGCCTTGGCGCATCAATGGAAAACAATCAGTATGGACAATATCTCCTCCGGTTGGTTGAAGAAGCTTGAACAGCCAGCAATCGGCTGCGGCATTTCCCGCCGCCGAAACGTGATTCGATGAATAACAAACATAAAATCGCATTCCTCCACCGATATGGTCTCGAAGGCTGGATTTGCTGCGGGGGCCATGCCATCCCCGGCATTGTGGAAAACCTATCTACGGATACAGACATCCATTTCTACGGCCCAAAGACCACAGAGGAGAAGAATCCCGAATTACGTTCCAAGCTTCAAATGCATGAGTTGCCCTACACATGGAACCGCGCCAACCCTAATGACAAGATCACCAAGACCCTGCTGTGGTATTTCTGGCTTCCAATTATTGGGTTCCGTTGTCGACTGAACGGAACCAAGTTGATCTGGAACGACGAGACAGTGCCCTTCACCGCCCCCATCCTCCGGCTGTTTTTCGGAAGGAACATCGCCATTACCGTGATGGACTTCTTTGCCCGCATCTACACGGAAAAGCACCCGCGGCTCTGCTGGCTGCGCGATCTGGTCGAGCGCATCGACTTTGCTGCATGGCGGAAGCTGCCGCTCATCTTCACCAAAGTGCTCTACACCCAGGAATTTCTTGCAAAGCATGGTGTGCCGAAAGAGTCGATGCACCTCTACCGCAACCCCGTCGACCACACCAAGTTCCACCCGGTCCATGAAGCAACCCGGACGGAAACCCGGAAGCAATTTGGCTTTGCCGACTCCGACATAGTCCTCAGCCACCACGGCATCCTGCACCCCAACAAAGGCAACGACTGGATTCTCCATAGAGTGGCCGAACTCAAGAATGAACTGCCCTGCCTGAAATACCTGCTGATCGGCAACGGCCCCGAAATGGACAGCCTGAAACAATTGGCCACCAAACTCGGGATCACCGATCGCGTCGTATTCACTGGCTGGCTGCCCACAGAGCAGGATTTGAACAACGCCCTCGCCTCCGCCGACATCGGCCTTGTCATGCGCATCGGCCAAGAGACCGACCACTTCCACATGACCGACACCCTCGCCCACGAAATGGCCTGTGGCAAACCCATCCTCGCCGTCAACCTGCACGGTATTGCTGAAGTAATCACCGATGGCGAAAACGGATTTCTGTTTTCCCACGAACAGGCGAGTGAATTCCATGCACGGCTCAAGCAGTTGGCGGAGAATACCGAGATTTGTCGAACGTTTGGCAACAAGGCTCTCGAACTCAGTCAGCAGTTGTGCCATGTCGACACATGTTCATCGGCTCTTGCAGAAGCCATCCGGGCAAAAACCAAGAAACCATCGCATGCCTGATTGTTGACGTTCCCGTGCAAATTACCGAGCAAAGCGGTAGGATGCCAAAACCCGCCTTCCAAATATTGGAAAACGGGTTTTTGAAAGACCAACGATTTATAATCCGCTATTCATCAGTCAACCGCACTTCGATTCTATAGAAGCCACCGCCTTCGGCATTGTGGACGCTATCCGTGTAGCTGTTCTGCGGATAGCAGATGCCATCGATCAGAAGC
>JBDLHZ010000204.1:0-5109 GCA_039715135.1 Verrucomicrobiota bacterium | reverse complement strand
GGCGCCGCGCTCACCCTCCTCGACGAGCTGATCTTCGGCTACGGGTTTTCATAAACCGGGTTTTTGAATGGTATCGAGAATGAGGCTTGTTGCGGCGGACAGGTTTTCGCAGATATCCACGTTTTCCAAGGCTTGAAAGCCGGAGCGATCCCGCGTGCCCTGCCCATCGCCGGTGAGAACAAGAATGGGGCGCGCACCGAAGCGACGGGCAAATTCCATATCGCTCATGCGGTCGCCGACCATCCATGCACCGGCGGTTTCCAAACCATGTAGCTCCACGGCTTGATCGACAAGGATGGTGGCGGGTTTGACGGTATCGGATCCGGCAAATTCCGGTGAAACGGCATCGCTGCCGGCCTGGACACTATAGCAGATGATATCGGGTTGCGCATCGGCAGTCCCGGCCTCTTCGGCGAGGAGGTGGCAGAGATAGTCGTGGTTCATATCGACCACTTCCTGCGGCACCTCGCCCATGCCGACGCACGACTGGTTGGTGTTTATGACCACCACGTACCCAGCCTCTTTCAGCTTGCGAATCGACTCTGCGGCACCGGGTATGAGCTTCATTTCCTCGGGGCCGCTCCTGTAGGTTGCGAGGGTGTTGATCACGCCATCGCGGTCGAGGATGGCGAGCGGTTTGCCGGCATAAAGCGGGGTTTCCAAGGTTTGGAATTCCTCCATCGAAACGCCGTTTTCATCGATGTTGTAGATGCGGAAGGGAAAGGGTTCCTCGCAGAAGCCTTTTCCGGTTGCATAGATGACACCGTCCTTTTCAACCAATCCCGTTCCGGGGTGGTAGTGGCCGGATAGCGAAAGAACCACCTTGCCGGAGCCGGCATAGTGTGCGGCGATGTTGTCCGCATCGTGGTAGTTGAACGGATAGTCGCCTTCGATCAGCGGAAAAGGAATAAAATGCTGCAGATGGATTTGCGGCGGCGAGCCGGAAGCGGAGAGCTCGGCCACCATGCGTTTGCGCTCGCGGTCGTAGCGATGCGGAACATTGCCTCCCCACTCGCGGTCATGATAGCCCACAAAGCGGAATCCGCCCTGGTCGATGTGCTCCAAAGGCTCCGGAAAAACGGCCAGGAAGGAGGGATAGTGGTCGTGGTTTCCGGGGATGATGGAATAGGGAATGCCGGTTCCCTCAAGCGCATCGCGCACAGCTTGGTAGTCTTTTCCAATGGCTGGAAGAAAAAGCGGCGAAAGGTCGGTATAGTAGTCGGTCGGGTTCAACACGCAACCGGGCACATCGACGATATCGCCGGTCAACACAATCCGGTCGACTCCCTCGTTTTTGATTTTTTCCAATGCCTGAAGAAACGTCCCGTAGGCCTCATGAAAGCGCGCCGGCGAATTCGGAGCCAATCCGGGGGTGTGGAGGCGTATGTGGAGATCGGTAATATGGGCCAGTTTCATAAGAGAATCTTTTTTTAGGGGATGAGGTTTTTTGACTGGATAACAGGATCATCTGGATAATCTTACTTCAAATACCCCTCAATCCTGTTGATCTCCAATTCGTCTTCCGATTCCTGCCTCCAGAACAGTTAATACGGAATTAACTTAATTCGTATTGGGTGAACCACGAAATACACGAACCACACGAAATAGAGAATGCCGGTGTTTACCCACCTTCGTGTATTTAGTGTATTTCGTGGTTATAATTCTATTCAGATTAATTTGGTATAAGTCGTTTCGAGGCAATACCATCGCAAGCCATTCCTCCGATGATAAACAAGATATGATCCGGTTCATCCTGTTATCCTGTCAAAATATGCCTCTGATTTCTTCACCACAGAATTCTGCCGGAGCCTTACCCGCAACCGAAATCTAATCTTCCGCCGAGGCGGCCATGGTCAGGTTCGTGGTGATGCCGACGGGATTGTCATAGCTTTCAAACTCGTCGCAACCACACCGCCCGGCCATGTTGCCGAGATTGAGCAACGCCTTCTTGATGTCCTCCGGGAATTTCGGATTCATCGCGGTCTCCTTGATCAACGCAATGTTGGTTTCGGCATCGGCATGGCGATTCATCGCCTTGAGGGCGAACGCCTGATAGTAGCGCGCGCAACAGATATAAAACTTGAACGAGTTCTCGAACTTGATCGTGTTCTTGATACCCAGGCACTCTTCCCAGCACTCCTTCGCGGCGGACTCGTCACCCAACTTTGAATGACATAGTCCCAAGTAGAACAGGCGGCGAGCCTGCTGGGTCAACGGCACATAGTAGTTGGTCGAGATGCTTTTCGGAATCCGCACGGATTCATTAAAGTTTTCAAGCGCAGTGGCATACTCCCCGTTGCGTAGTTCAACAAAGCCCTGCGCCTGCTTGAGCGTTACCCAATATTTGCCGAACGCTGGCCGCCAGAAGTCCGGCATATCCACCTGCGCCAACGCCTTTTCCAGCTTGCCGAACGCCTCTACATCCAGATAGGCGTCCATGAGCCGTTGTACCGCCGTAAAGCAGGTTCCGGAAAGCAAAACGTTCTCTTCCATGAACTTGATGCCAGCCTCATTGCCCTCTTCCTCGAAAACCATCTCCGCATAGTCGTCGAAGATATACGGGTCGTTGCCGTCTTGGGCATAGGCATCCTTGAGATATTGCTTCGCCTTGTCCATCTCCCCCCGGCGCTTGAGGGCACGGAAAAACTGGTAGCTGAGAACGGGACTGCGGCAGCCCTTTTCAACCGCCTGTTCCCAGGCGGCGATGCCCTCTTCCTCGAAGGAGCGTCCATAGTAAAAGTTGCCGAGATGGAAATAATTATCCGCATTCTCCGGATCTAGACTGATCGCCTGCCGCAGGAGCATGAACTCCTCGATGCGCCATGCATAATCCTTCACTCCACCAACCGCCGGAACCACCCCGCCGTCTTTCCCTAGGATTCTGGACAGATGGGTACGATAGAGCTCAACCATATCGTTCGACGCATCGATCAAACCCAGCAAGGCATGGGCTTCCTCGTTGAGTCCCGCAAAATTGAACACGGCAACCACTTCAAGGATTTCCGACTGCAGGCCGGAATAGCGCTGCGCAACCTCGGCCTTCAATCCTTCATCGTTCCCGGAGAGCAGATAGCGGGTGCAAGGGACGAATGCGTTGTCGGTCGTGATTTCCGCCACCGCGTCCAGAGCCGCTGCCGCATCCGAAGCCCGGCCGCCACGCTGGAAGACAAGCGTCTTTAGCACCTTGATCAGCAGGATATCCCCGCCGAGGAGTTCCGCGCGGTCCAACTGGGCAAGCGCGTCTTCAAAATCGTCTTGGTGAATCGCAATCATCGCCTCGGCGACACGTGCCTGGGTTTCGTAGCCAAAGCGGGCCGCACGGCGCAGCACGGCGCGGGCCTCGTCCGCACGACCGAGCAGCCAGAGGGTCAGACCCTTGTAGTAGATGGTTCGCCCATCGTCGAAAATACGTTGGAGCGACCGGTTGAAATGCCCCAAGGCTTCCTCGAATCGTCCGCCCTTCAGGTCAAGCAGGCCCAGTTCGATATGCGCCCGGCTGAAGCCGGGATCGACCTTGAGCGATTCGCCGAACAGGCGCTTGATCTCAGGCGCATGGTCGAACCAATCCTTCATCAACGACTCGGCCTTGGCGAAGTATCCCTCCGCCGTGAAATCCTCGGGCTTGTTTTCGAGTAGGATATCCGGGCTAAAATAGCTGTCTTCCGTTTGCTTCCGGATCGCTTCCGGCAATGCACCGACAACGGCCTCGTTCGAGGCGTCAACCACGGCGAGTGCGACCGCTTCGCAATCATCGGCTTCCAAGGCAACAGAGAGCGCCTCCGGCTTCCCGAGGGAGAGGGACGGCAACGGAACCTCCTTCAGCATTTCGTTGCCGATGAAGAGAACCACCTTGAGATTCTCCAGATTCCGGTTGGCAAAGAGCTGGATGTTCGCGACGGCTTCCTTGCCACCCTTCGGCTCCACGGAAAAGTTGACGGCCGCGTCGGCAGAAACGCCATTGACGATTCCGATGTCGCTGTAGGGATACCAGTATTCCGTCCACTCGTTCGAGGTCATTGGCAGGATGCGCTCAAGCTCCTCCTGAATCTCGACCCGTCCGCTTTGGATTTCGATGTAGCATTTCCCATCATCGGAATGGGTCTTCCCCGAATGCCGGGCATCCTCGTGCCACCCCCATGTCCAGGTTTTCTTGGCGGGGAGGTCGCGCACATCGGCATAGTGCAGCAACCCGCTTTTGTCGGCATGGTTGTAGGCGCCGAAATAGCCCTCCGTTGCATCCAGCATGTAGAGTCCGAGCATTTCGTCAAGGTTCTTCACCAGCGCGATATTGGTCTTGTCGTAACCGGGCCAGCTGAGCGCATTCTCGTAGTTTCCATGGACAGCCCCGGACTTTTCCGGGTAGATGAATTCGGTATCGCCATCCGCCGGAACCCCGCAGTTGGCCCAGTAGAGATACCGGGCCTCCATCGTGGATTCGTTGGCGACGCGAACCTTCTGCTCGATGCGGGCCTCGCCCGGCCGCAGGGTGAAGGAAACCGTCCACTGGACGCGTCCGATCTTCTCGATGTTCTCTATGACCAGCGAAACGGATCCGTCATCGTTCTCGCGCCCGTGGCAGACGCGCGGGCGAACATTGGTGTGGGAGTGGGCATTGGGCAGGTTTAGCTCCATGCCGCCGCCCATGTAGCCGAGGCCCATGCCGGCGTTGTACACCTTGGCCTCCGTATTGACCCGGTGGAAGATTTCCCGCTTCTTCAGCTTGTCGTAGGCATACCAGAGCCGCCCGCCGTAGTCCGGCGCCATGGCGATCTTCAGATATTCGTTTTCCGCCACCAGCAGCTTCACCTCGCGTTCGTCGACCTGAAACTGCCTGCTGCCGTAGAACTGGTTCGGATAGCAGAGGTATCCGGTCATGTTCCCGTACGGCGGATGGGGATCCAAGGGTAGCTGGTTGTGCTCCCTGATCGATACCGTTTCCTCGTAAAGCTTCACCTTATCGCTACTCATTCCACTATCCTTCCCTGTTCCCGTTCCTGTTTTTCCATCCTTGTTTCAGACTTCACGGACATGCCATCTTATCCATCACTACAAAATTCGCGTGATTCGCGCAATTAGCGATCCACTCCTCTTCAATTTTTCCTGATCACG
>JBDLHZ010000203.1:0-5135 GCA_039715135.1 Verrucomicrobiota bacterium | reverse complement strand
GAAGAGGAAGGGATAGGGATAGCCCACCGGCATGCGCTGGTAGCCCTCGGTATCGTATTGCTCTGCCGGCAGATCGAGTACAAACTCGCGCACGCCGCAGCGCCGACAGGGCAGCGTGTTGAAAACCGTCAGCGTCTGACTGTCGGCATCGAAGATGGAGTGATTGATCCGCTTCCAGATCGCTTCGCAACTGCGCTTTCCGACCTCCTGAGAGACGGTGCGCACCTGGCGGAAGCGGTATTCCATGTCGCGGTGGACATCGTCGAGGCCTGCGCCGCAAATGGAGTCGTGCGAATGATTTTTCAGGAGCGACAACCATGCGCGGTCGAGGTTGGCGCGCGGATAGGCATCGCCCAGCGCCTCGGCAAAGGTGGCCAGCGGCTCGGCCGCCAGCACCAGATTGGTCTCGGCGCGTTCGTTGAGCAACTTTATCTTTACGCGCGACGACTGCGTCATGCCAAAGAGCCCGTTCCAGCCATACTCGGCGAGCGTGTAGCGGAACTCGCCCTTGGCGGTGTGGATATCAATCCCTTCAATCTCCTCGCGGATCGCATCCAGCAGTTCATCCATGGAGGACTGCACGATTTCGGTATCGTCCAGTATCGCGTTGAGCCGTTCGATCAGTTCCGGCTGTTCCGTCCATGGAAATCCGTTATCCTCCATGTCCAGACCGACCACGACATTGCCGATCGCCTGCTTGTAGGCCACCCGTCGGAAGATTTCGTATTTCTCCTTCAGGAAAGCCTCGCATGTCGCGGCGGAGCGAAGCGAAGACGGATCGGTCGGGATGGTTGTGTTGTCCTCCAACCCCTTGAACGGCATCTCGTAGAGTTCGGTATCGGCCATGTGCACCGGCACGTCGGCAGCATCGTAGGTGTAGCCGAGGCTCTTGAGCTGGTCGCCGTCGGTGTCGTCGACAATCGGCTTAACCGCGAAGTAGGTCCAGTTGGCGCGGGTCACCTCGTCGAAGCCGCGCACGAAAAGCACCTTCGATCCGTCCGGCGCCTCCCACCAGCAGACCGGCGGCACCTGCTGCTTGTTGGTGCCGCGATAGAAAATGGCGCTCTCGATGCCGAAGCCCTTGTAGATTTGCGGAAGCTGCGCGGGCTGGCCGTAGCTCGTCGCCGTGTAGCCCGAATCCATCGGACCGCCGAACGGCTTGGAGACCGTGCGTCCGATCAACAGGTTGCGAACCAGCGCCTCGCCCATCACAAGGTTTGTCTCCGGCAGCGTGTACCAGCTCACCACCGGCGTGCGGCCGGATTCGATCAACGCCTTCAGCCGCTCGCGGTTTTGCGGGCGGACGGTCATGTAGTCCTCCAACACCACCGACCCGCCGTCGAGCATGAAGTGGTGGTGCTCCGGCATACTTTCCATCACCTCGATCACGTTGTCCACCACCTCGGCCATGCGCAGCTTCGACTGCTCCGCCGTAAAGCGCCACTCCCGGTCCCAGTGCGTCCCGGACACCACGTGAACCCTGTACTTCCCGGCATCCTTTACCGGAAGCGTGAAACCAAACTCGTTTTTCATAGATTTTTTCACCATCACCCACTCCAATTCATGCCATTTCAATTGTAAAACGTTTGTAGGACGCGGTTCTCCGCTTAGCGGAGGCCGCGTAACATGCCCTCCATCCGGAGAGGCATGTCCTACACGAAACCCGCCTCATTCACTTATGTGACACTAGTAGGCCACGGATTCCTCGCAACTGTCAATCCTTGGATTGCAAACAATGCAGTTATCCCGCCGTCTGCCGGAACCAAATATTCAGACAGGCAAAGTAGCGAAGAGCCACGGAGCCACAAAGTGGCAGGTGCAAAATCGATTTCCTTCGTGGCTCCGTGGCTTTGTGTGAGTTTCATTCTTTTTCGCCGGCCTCAATTCACTTTGAAATGCCGGTTTGATAGACTGGCCGGTTTGCGCTATACCCTATGCCATGAACCTTTCCGAATGGGATACCGGCCGTGTGGTTTTCGTTGTGGTTGTGTCGCTGCTATGCGGCTGCGCCACGCATCGGGATGGCCAAGCGCCGGCGAAGATCTCCCCCACGGCGGGGTTCGCCAAGAACATCGGCCCTCCGGCAGAACCCGTGACCAGCCCCTACTGGGATGAGCCATTCAAGCCGACCGCCGCCTACGGCAGCTACAACTCGATCTTCCGCAAACCCGATGGCACGCTGGAGATGTGGAACAACACCATGGGGGAAGGCCCGCGCGACGGACTGGTCCGCTTCCGCGCGAAAAACCCGGTGGCATGGAAGCACCCCCGAACGCTTGCGGAACACCGGCTGATCGACGATGTCTTCGAGGACGACGGCGCTACGCCGGCCGAGAAGCGGCGCTATACCCGCCCCTGCGTGACCTTCCACCCCGAGGACGGGTACTTTGCCGTGGCGCACGTTTGCGACGGCTATCCGGCAAAGCACGGCAGCGTCTACCCCGCCTTCCTGACCAGTGCCGATGGACGGCGCTGGGTGTACCACGGCCGGCTGAAGGGCGAGATCGAAGCGTTCATGCCTCCCGGCAATTCGCGCTGGGCCAACGGGAGGGGACTGTTCTACCAGCCGGAAAAACCGAAGACCCTGAACGACGCGCACCCCCTGGAGAACCGCTTTGTCTTTTTCTCGGATCAATACCCGGCCAAGGACTGCCTTGCCCTGCTCTATTCCGCCGACGCAAAGACCTGGAAGTTCTACCGCAGAAACGGCGAGATTGTAAACCTGCTGCCGACCGGGCTGCAGGGCCGCGGCATGATCTTCCCGCAGGTGATCCAGGCCGGCCGCCACGGCTGGTTCGCCTGGCTGAGCGAAGCATGGCCGCCCAAGGCGATCTGGCGCATCCACTCGCCCGACGGATTGAACTGGAGCCTGTTCGGGGACGAACAACCCGAGATCGTCAAGCCGCCCGACGTGATGATCAAGACCCTCTCCGCATGGTACGACGACCGCGAAGACCTCCTGCACAGCTATCTGGCCATCTGGGAACACGTCACGCCGAAACTACTCAACTACCGTCTCTACCACGCCACGACCACCCGCTTCTCGCTTGAGCTGTAGATGCTTCCAATAAAATTTTTCCTCGCACAGAGCCGCAGAAAAATGTGACTGGCTGTGTACCCAAACGGGTTTGTTTTACCCAATTACCACACTTTAAGAGGTGTGATAATATGCGGGTATAATTGAACGAAACGGCGACCAGAGAGACCGAGGTTAGCCCTTAATAATACACTTTACATCCGTTTTCCATCTGGCTGCGGGCATCTTGTGCGCGAGTGTTTCGCCTACTCACAATCAATCTCCCCATGCGCAAGCCGCCAAGGCCAGCCTGGAGATTTTCCGCCTGAGGAGGAAACAACGGATGCTACAACGTCTCGCCCGCGACCCATTCCCCGTCCACATGGTGGACTTCGGGCGGGCCGTCGTGGCCGGCGAGGCGGCGTATGAGCAGCTCGCCCGCGAGGCGGGCCTGGCGGGCGCGGTGGGAGTCGACGGTGGTGAGCTTCATGGGCGAAGCGCCCTCGACCGCGCAACGCATGCCGGAAACGAGCCGCATCTCCTCCGGCACGCAAATGCCGGCCTCCAGAATGGCCCGCAACGCCCCGACCGCCGGATAGTCGTGGTCGAAGATCAACGTCTTGCACTCCAATCCCTTTGCAAGCAGTTCCGCCATCTGCTCCGTGGCATCGATATAGGGGTCGGGCGCCGCGCTGTAGCCATGCGGTGCGGAGAACGGAAACAGGCGGTCGTCCGGCAGGTCGACACCGGCTGCCGCGAGTTCGCGGCGCACGGCCGCGATAAAATCGCGCGGCTCCTTGCGCGACGGGTCGTAGACCGCCAGACCGATGTCGCGGTGCCCCTGCCCCAACACATGGCGCACCACCTTCCGCGCGCCGTCCTCCTGCGAAAAGACGACGCGGTCGCAGGACAGGCCGGGTATGGCCTCGCCGATCACGACAACCGGAACCCCGGCATCGACCAGCGGCTGCGGATCAACCACGCACACCTCCTCGGGCAGGGAAAGGATAATGATACCCGCCGGGCGCAGGCTGCCCACATGGCTGATCACCTGCTGGTAGCGATTCAGATCGGCATGCGTGGAGGAGACCGCCAGGCTATAGCGGTCGTGATCGAGCGCATCGTTGAGCGCCTTGGAATAGGTGGCCGTGTCGGTATCGAGCGACGGCGTGATCAGCGTGATCTGCGAAACCCCCTCCGGTTCCGGCCGCTGGCGGAGGTAGGTACCCTTTCCCTGCCGGCCATAGGCCCAGCCATCGCGCTTCAGGCGGTTCACCGCCCGCACCACCGTCGACTGCCCCACACCAAAGCGCTCCGCCAGCTCGCGGTGCGACCCGATCCGCACGCCGTCCGGCCCGGCCTTTTTCGCCTCTTGCTTTAAAGTGTCGTATATAACCCGATAGGCGGGAGTTTCATTTTCGCCCGGCATCCGCATTACCTTCCGTAAAACCAACTTGTGTCTCTTGTGCCACAGAAGCATCAAGCCGTCAAGGCCACGAGCTGGAGCCATCCATGAGTGAGTATGATTGCACCTGACAGACTACATGCATGAAAGCGGAATCAATAGGTTCGCTTGGGACGCGGGGGAAAGACACGGGTGCCGGTTTTGTCGAAGTGCCTTCCGACCGGGAACACCTTCAGCTTTTCGTATATCCCGAACATCCATTTGTAGGGGGAGGCGTGGGCAACAACCTTTCCGCGCTCGTCGATGACGACGATCAGGTAGCCTCCATACTTTTCTCCCCGCCGAAGCGGGTCCTTCGGATTGATCACGTAGTTCCTGAGCCGCACGGTCTTCCCTGCAAACCTGTGGGAGCGCCCGTTTTCCTTGGAAGGGGTAAAGCGGCTCTCCTGCCGGTCGAACAGGATATAATTGTCTCCGTCGAGTTCCTCCCCGATTGCAAAGAGCTCGACCTTCAGCTCGTGGTTGTATTCCCCGGCACTGGTCTGCTTGAGCTTTGCGGTGAAAACATAGTCGTGGAGCGACGGGGCTGGCCAGGTTGCATACGGCCCCATGTCAATGATGATCTGGTTGCTTTGCTTGGCGAAATCAATATTGAACACCGGCGGCGAAGCGAGCTCGATGAATCTGCGATCCTCGTCGGAAAGCCGGTCAAAC
>JBDLHZ010000202.1:0-5136 GCA_039715135.1 Verrucomicrobiota bacterium | reverse complement strand
CGTCGACTACGCCAAGGAAAAGCAGGCCGCGTCCGGCGTCAAGCTGCTGTGGGGCACGGCCAACCTCTTCTCCAACCCGCGCTACATGAACGGCGCCGGCACCAACCCCGACTTTGGAACGGTCGCCTATGCCGGGGCGCAGCTCAAGAACGCGCTCGACGCCACCATCGCTCTCGGCGGCGAAAACCAGGTCTTCTGGGGCGGACGCGAGGGCTACATGAGCCTGCTCAACACCAACATGAAGCAGGAACTCGACAACTTCGGCAACTTCCTGCGCATGGCGCGCGACTATGCCCGCGCACAGGGCTTCAAGGGCAACTTCTTCATCGAGCCCAAACCCATGGAGCCGAGCAAGCACCAATATGATTTCGACGCCGCGACCGTCGTAGGCTTCCTCAACGCCCACGGTTTGCAGGACGACTTCAAGCTCAACGTCGAGGTCAACCACGCCACGCTCGCGCAGCACACCTTCCAGCACGACCTGCAGGTGGCGGCCGACAACGGCATGCTCGGTAGCATCGACGCCAACCGCGGCGACTACCAAAACGGCTGGGACACCGACGAGTTCCCGGTCAACCTGCGCGAAACCGTCGAGGCCATGCTCGTCATCCTCGAGGGCGGCGGCCTGCAGGGCGGCGGAACCAACTTCGACGCAAAGATCCGCCGCAACTCCACCGACCTCGAAGACCTCTTCATCGCCCATATCGGCGGCATGGACACCTTTGCCCGCGCGCTCGTCGTGGCCGACAAGATCCTGTCCGAATCGCCCTACCGAAAAATGCGCGCCGAGCGCTACGCCACCTTCGCCGAAGGCAAGGGTGCCGACTTTGCGACCGGCAAGCTCTCGCTCGAAGAGCTGGCCGCCATCGGCGCCGAAGGCGGCGAGCCGGCGCAGATCAGCGGCAAGCAGGAACTCTACGAGTCGCTGATTAACCAATATATCTGAGAATCAAATCGAACTCGTTCTCGTCCTCCCCGTGAGGGGCGTTGCCCCAACGGGGGCTCACGTCCGATCCGTTTTTCGAGTACGAGGAGGAGGAATCCGCCGTCGCTCTCCGAGCTATGGCAGGACACACGAGGACGAGGACGGTGGTTCAATCGTTTAAAAGGTGACGGATGGTATGAAGACAGCAGTTCTGAACGTAGGGATGGTTGTGGCGGCGGTTTTGTCGGGATGTGGGACAAAGATGCCGGACGATGTGAAGGAAGTGCGGGCGTTCATCAGCGAAAACCTGCCCAAGACGGTGCGTTTCCAGACCGAGGACGAAGGCATCTATTTCGGCCTGCCGCGCCCCTACAGCGTTCCGGCCATCAAGGGCATGTTCCAGGAAATGTACTACTGGGACACCTTTTTCATGAACAAGGGGTTGATTGCCGACGGCCAGTTGGAGCAGGCAAAGAACAACACGGAAAACATTCTGTATCTGATCGACCGCTTCGGCTTCATGCCCAATGGCTCGCATCGACTCTTCCTCTCCCGCTCCCAGCCGCCCTACGCCAGCATGATGGTCCGTGCGGTCTATGAACAAACCGGCGACAAGGAGTGGCTGGCGAAGGCCTGCAAGACGCTGGAGACGGAATACAACGGGTTTTGGATGGCGGATCGGCTGGCGCCCAACGGCCTCAACCGCTACGGCAACCAAGCCGACGACAAGGAACTGCTGGAGTTCTACGAATACCTTTTCTCCCGCTTCCCGAACTTCGACACCACCGGCATCGAGACGGACAAGGACAAGCGCAAAGTCGGGTCTCACTTTATTGCCGAGGCCGAGTCGGGCTGGGACTTTACCCCGCGCTTTGATTCGCGCTGCGGGGATTTCAATCCCATCGACCTCAACTGCAACCTCTACATGTATGAGAAAAACTTTGAGTTCTACTATTCCGAGCTTGGCTGGGAAGGTAGCGAGAAGTGGGTCGGACTGGCCAAAAAGCGCAAGGCATTGATCAACCAGTACTGCTGCAACCCGAAGGATGGCCTCTTCTACGACCATGACTTTGTGAACAACAAGCTGTCGCCCGTCTTCTCCTCCGCCAACTTCAATGTCCTCTGGAGCGGGGTTGCCACGCCGGAGCAGGCGGCAAATGTATGGAAAAACCTACCGCGATTGGAACTCGACCATGGCGTGACAGCCTGCGAGCCGGCCGAACAGAAACAGGTCTACCAATGGGACGCCCCGAACGGCTGGGCCAACCTCCAGTATCTCGCCATCTTCGGCCTCGAAAAGTTTGGCTACAAGGAAGATGCCAAGCGCATTGCCGACAAGTATACGGACATTGTCGTGAAAAACTTCAAGGCCACCGGCAACATATGGGAAAAATACAACGTCGCCGAAGGCACCATCAACGTGAACAACGAATATGAAATGCCGCCGCTGATGGGCTGGAGCGCCTCCGTCTTCATCATCACTTCCGAATACAAAAAATAACTTTCCAACAGAAGGTCGCAAAGAGCGCAAAGTAAACTGCTTTGCGTACTTTGCGCTCTTGGTGTGAAAAAAAGTTCATGTCCCGAATATTCGAAAAAATGGGTTTGCTGGTTTCCTTCGCTGTGGTTGCAGGCGCAATACAGGCGAAGGAGTGGGACGCCAAATGGATCGGTTATCCCGGTTCAAACGGAAGTGATTACGAAGTGCTCCATTTTCGGAACACCCTCGAGCTGGAAGCGGTGCCCGAAAGCCTGACGGTCGATCTTTCCGGCGACACCCGCTATCGCTTTTTTGTGAACGGCAAGGCGGCCTGCTTCGGCCCGGCCAGTAGCGACCCGGCGCACTGGAACCATGAAACCGTCAACATCGCCCCCTTCCTTCAACAAGGTACAAACGTCCTGGCGGCGCTGGTTTTCAATTTTGGCGAGCTGCGGCCCTTCTGCCAGATGTCGCACCGCACAGGATTCATCCTCCGGTCATCCAATCCTGCACTGAACACCGGCACCGGTGAATGGCGGGTGATGCGGAACGAAGCCTACAGCCCCAATAATCCGAGCGACCTTCCCCACGGCATGTTTGGCGCGGTGGGCACCGGCGACCGGGTCGATGGTGCACGCTATCCATGGGGCTGGGAAACGATTGGCTTTGATGATTCGGGTTGGCCTGCACCCCAGGAGTCCGGGGTCGGGGGCGAACTGGATCGTTTTTTGGTGCCGCGCGACATTCCCTTGCTGGAGGAAAAGCGCGAAAGCATTTCAGTTGTGCGCCGCACCGCTGGTCTGCCAAAAACGAACCGACCGGGTTTCCCGTTAGAGATTCCAGCCGACACCAAGGTGTCGATCCTGCTCGACATGGAGCAACTCACCGTCGGCTATCCCGAACTGCGGCTGTCCAAGGGCGCGGGATCGGTGGTGCAGGCCACCTATGCCGAGGCTCTTTTCATCGACCATGAAAAATTTGAAAAGGGCCACCGCAACAAGATCGAAGGAAAGCATATCCATGGCTATTCCGATGTCTTCGAGCACGATGGTGGAGACAACCGGCTTTACCGCCCGCTCTGGAACCGCACCTTCCGCTATATCCAGCTCGACATTGAAACAAAGCAGGAGCCGCTGGTGATCAACGGCTATTCCAACATTTTCACCGCCTATCCCTTCGAGGAAAACGCGACTTTCAAAAGCTCGGACAAATCGTTGGAACGTATCTGGAACACCGGCTGGCGCACCGCCCGCCTCTGCGCCATGGAAACCTATATGGACTGCCCCTACTACGAGCAGCTCCAGTATATCGGCGACACGCGCATCCAAGCACTGGTCTCACTCTATGTCTCCGGAGACGACCGACTGATGCGTCGCGCCCTCCGGCAGTTCGACCATTCAAGATTGCCGAGCGGCCTGACGCAGAGCCGCTATCCAACGGGTTGCGAGCAGGTCATACCAACCTTCTCCCTCGTTTGGATCTCTATGATCCACGACTATTACATGCACCGCCGCGACGACGAATTCCTCCGGGATTTCCTTCCCGGCATTCGCGGTGTGCTGGACTATTTTGAATCAAAGCAGTCGCCCGAGAACCCGCTCGATATCCGTCCCGGATGGTGGTGCTTTGTGGACTGGGCCAAAAGCTTCGACAAAGGCCGGCCGCAGGGCCATGCCGACGGAACCTCCTCCATCATTGCCCTGCAATATATCAATGCCCTCCAAAAGGCCACCGAGTTGTTCGAGCTCTTCGGCAAGGTTCGGCAGGCGGAGGAATACAGGAAATCAGCCGACACCTTGAAAGAGGCCGTCATAGGAAAATGCTTCGATTCAGAGCGAGGCCTGTTGGCGCAGACACCGGAAAAGAATATTTTCAGCCAGCACGCCAACATTCTCGGCGTATTGACCGATACCATCCCGCAGGGGATGCAAAAAGAAGTCATGGAAAAGGTGGTTGATGATTCCAGTCTTGTTCAAGCCACGATCTATTTCCGCTTCTACCTTTTCCAGGCATTGGACAAGGTTGGCTTGGGTGACCGCTACCTTGAAATGCTCGGCCCGTGGCACGAAGCCATCGCCAAAGGGCTGACCACCTTCCCCGAAGCACCCGGTTCGTTCGAGCGCTCCGACTGCCATGCATGGAGCGCCAGCCCCAACCATGACCTCCTCGCCACCGTCTGCGGCATACGCCCCGCCACGCCCGGATTCGAAACCGTCGCCATCCGGCCCAACCTCGGCGATCTGGATTTTGTGTCCTGCAAAATGCCGCATCCGAAGGGGGAGATTGTTGTTGAACTCCGGAAAAACGAGAATGGGATTGCCGGAACCGTTGAACTGCCCAAAGCTGCAAGCGGAAGTTTCATGTGGAAGGGACGGCAAGCTGGATTGCTCGAGGGACTCAACAAGATTGCAATAAAACGACCAAAATGACAAAACGAAGTCCGTGTATGAACACGACCAAAGAGATCTCCCAGCTTCCCGCCCGGGAGAGCGGAATATTGAATTGAGAATCCGTGGACATGGGATTTTTTAAATTGAAAGGAATGGATATGAGCGCACTTCAAAATACACCCTCTGTTAAACTGGCCATCGTCGGGGTTTCCCGCGACTGCTTCCCGATCGAACTGACCGGCTCCCGCCTCGACAAGGTTGTCGAAGCCTCGCAGCCTAAGGTCGGCGAAATCCACCGCTGCTCGGTTGTGGTTGAAAACGAACTGCATGTGAATGACGCA
>JBDLHZ010000201.1:0-5189 GCA_039715135.1 Verrucomicrobiota bacterium | reverse complement strand
GACGAGGCCGGAACTGAGACCGATGGCACCTTCATCGAGGGCCTGTTCCAACGTTTGGATCATCCGCTTCATTTCATCGGGCGTGGCAGCGCGCGGTTCGTAGCCGCAGATGCCGGCGTGCAGGGTGTTGTGGCCAACCAGCAGGGCGGCGTTGATTGCCGGTTGAGCCTCGGCAAACCGTTCGCGGTAGTCCGCGACCGTGCTCCACGGCGGTTGAGCAGGCTGGAAAGCCTGCCCAAGGTGGGAATAGTCCTTGTCGAGCCAGTCTGAAGGCATTTTGTAGTCGCCGTTGAGCGGGGCGGCGGATGCGCCGCAGTTGCCGCATATTTCGGTGGTGACGCCTTGGTAGAGCTTCGAGGCGGCGGAAGGCTCGATCAGCAGGTAGGTATCGGAATGCGAGTGCGCGTCGATAAAGCCGGGGCAGACGATGCAGCCCGTCGCATCGATGGTTTTCTCGGCAGACGTTTCAGCAAGGTCGCCGATGGCGGCAATGGAATCGCCGATGATACCAATATCGCCACTGCCTTCCGCGTCGCCGGTTCCGTCGAAAACCCGCCCGTTGACGATCTTCAAGTCAAAATCCATGGGATGGATTCTAACCCCCAGCTATGGGAAAGGGAGGAAAAACGGCAGATTTGCAACCCTTGAATTATTCTATGGTTGTTGATCGCAGGATTTTTAGGCATGTTTTCGCCATGAAAGAAAACGCCAAGGTTGTAATGTTTTCAGTTGTCTTGCTGTTGGTTGCTGCTGTGCAAGCAGGTCGGCTTTGCGGCCTCGAGCGCATGGAACGGCTCGACCTCCTTCCTTGTTTTCTGGAAGGTACGCAAGTCCGGCAGGTTTCGAGCCACGATCGCAACGGCGGGAACGATGACGGGTTTAACGGCACCTACTCGGCGCTCTATATCGATGCGAATGGTGAATACGTTATGTTTGATGAGGTCGGGGCGGGCTGCCTCTATCGCTTCTGGGTGACCTATCAGGTTCCCTATACGCCGGAAGGCTACGAGACGAACCGTATTTGTTTCTATTTTGATGGTGAAACGGAGCCTCGGATGGATTTGAGCATTGATGAATTTTTCGATGGTGTGGGATCTCCGTTGGAGTTTCCCATGGTTGGGAGGCTGAGCCAATCCAGCCATGGCTACTATTGCTATCTTCCGTTTCCATATCAGGAGCGTTTAAAAATCACACTCAGTGGTTTGCCTTTTTTCTACCAGATGACCTGCCACCGTTTTGATTCGTCGGATGGCGTCGTCTCATGGACGGGAAGCGAGGATCGGTCGCCGGTAATGGCGCAATGGAATACCGTGGGAATCGATCCGAAGCCGACGGGTTCCAACGTTGTGGTTTCCGGCAATGGTCCTGTGGCGGCGGGAGCAACCGGTACGCTGTTCAGTGCGGCGAGTGCGGGTGTGATCCAGAGCATTAAGCTCGATCCATCACCCAATTCAGAGACGATCCTTTCCAATGTCTGGATCCAGATGAACTGGGATGGCGGCGACTTGGAGGTGGATGTGCCCCTTGGAGACTTTTTTGGTTCAGGCAAACATGAATTCAATGTGACTTCTCTTCCAATCGGGATGAAAACTTCCGGTGACTGGTATTGCTATTTCCCGATGCCCTATTGGGAGTCGGCCGATATCCGGCTCGTAAACAAGGGTGCAGAGGATCTAACGGCCCTGCCGTTCGAGGTTCAATACGCCACCAATGCCTACGACCGGGCAAAGGCGGGATATTTCCGCGCCCGGTTCAGTGCGGAATCGTTTGTCGGCAACGGCCGGGATTTCAATTTCATCGACGAGCGGGGGCGGGGCCATGTAGTCGGTGTTTCCCTGTTCATGGAAAGTTCGGGGGCCGGTGGATATAAAGACATGGCTTATCTGGAAGGGGACGAGCGTGCCCATGTGGACGGGGCGTTGTCGCCCTGCATCTACGGAACCGGGACAGAGGACTATTTCAATTGCGGCTGGTATTTCAACCAAGGCTTTTTCAGTCGTCCGTATCACGGTCATCCATGGCACGATCATACCAACACCGATTCACCAAACTATACCCAGGCGTATCGTTTCCACCTTGGCGATGTCATCCCGTTCAACCAGTCCGTCAGGTTCGGGGTTGAACACGGCCACGGCAACGGATCCCCGGGAACCTATTCAAGCGTAACCTACTACTACAAGGCGGACGGCTCGTCGCCCGGCATGGTTCTGGCAGCCGATCTCGATTTGGGCGACGGGTGGACGGAATCGCTTTACGGCTACCAGTTCCCGGCGGGCATGCTTGCGCTTGGCAATGGATGGTACTACGAAGGCGATGACGACGACATTCAGGTTGTGGACGATGGTTATCAATATCGCGGCGCGATTGCGGAATTCACAGTGCCGCTGATCGGGGATAATGCCGGGTTGCTTTTGCGGCGGCGCACCGATCAGGGAGTTGGCGGACAGAAGGCCCATGTATTTGTCGACGATGCCTACGCGGGCATCTGGTACGAGGCCGACCACAATTTTGCATCCGTAGACAAGCGCTGGCTCGATTCTGAATTCATGGTTTCCTCCAACCTTGTTGCGGGGAAAACCTCCACGCGCATCGCCATTGTTCCGTTGCCGTCCGCCCCATCGTGGAACGAGTATCGCTATTGGGTCTATTGCATCAAGCCGTTCAGTGTGGTCGAGGATTCCGACGACGACCAGCTTCCGGATGGTTGGGAGCTGGAAATGGTTTCGGATCTTGGAACATTGAGCGGCGGCGCGGATACCGACTTTGACGGCTTCAGCGATCTTTCCGAATACATCGCCGGAACCCATCCGACCAATCCGGCTTCTTTATTCATGATCCAGGCAAACCTCGCCTTCCAGTCCGAGTTCGGGCGGCTCTACCACCTGCAGGAATGCACCAATCTGCTCTCCAACGATTGGCAGACCATCCGATCGAGCATTCCCGGCACTGGAACCCTCTTGGAACCTCCGGTCGAGACAACAAATTCAGCTGCCTTCCACCGCCTCCAAGTCGAAAAACCATAGGTGCGACATAACGGCGCAGGTGTGACGCGCAAGAGGCCGGAAGTGGGACATGTGGCACAGCAAGGGGAATCTTTGATTAAAGGTCATGGGATCGCTTTGTGTGCGTAAACCATTTATTTTCAATACATAACGAATCGTGGATCACGCATCACATCCGTTGGCACACTTCGTGTTAAAGGGGCGGTTGTCGAACGTGACACCATTTTTTAAAACAGGAGACTAATTATGAGTACAGCAGGATCTAAAGTATTGGGTATCGACCTCGGTACCACGAACTCGTGCATGGCGGTGATGGAGGGCGGCGAGCCGACGGTTATCCCGAACGCGGAGGGTGGGCGCACCACGCCGTCGATCGTGGCGTTCACGAAGAGTGGCGAGCGTCTGGTTGGAACCGCGGCCAAGCGCCAGGCGGTAACGAACCCGCAGCACACGGTCTTTTCGATCAAGCGTTTCATGGGCCGCAAGTTTGACGAGGTTGCCCACGAAATCGACCTTGTGCCCTACAACGTGGTTAAGGCGAAGAACGGCGATGCGCACGTTAAGATCGACGACAAGGTTTATTCGCCGCCGGAAATCTCGGCGATGATTCTCCAGAAGATGAAGGCGGACGCGGAAGCCTACCTCGGCGAAACCGTTTCGCAGGCGGTGATCACGGTTCCGGCCTATTTCAACGATTCACAGCGCCAGGCCACCAAGGACGCGGGCAAGATTGCCGGCCTTGAAGTGCTGCGCATCATCAACGAGCCGACCGCGGCGTCGCTGGCCTACGGCCTCGACAAGAAGACGGAAGAGAAGATCGCGATCTACGACCTTGGCGGCGGCACGTTCGACGTGTCGATCCTCGACATTGGCGACGGCGTTTTCGAAGTGACCGCAACGAGCGGCGACGGCCACCTTGGCGGCGACGACTTCGACCAGAAGATCATCGACTGGCTCGTGGCCGATTTCAAGGCCGACCAAGGCATCGACCTTTCCGCCGATCCGATGGTGCTCCAGCGCCTGAAGGAAGCAGCCGAGAAGGCGAAGTGCGAACTTTCCAGCTCGCAGTCGACCGAAATCAACCTGCCGTTCATCACGGCCGACGCAAGCGGCCCGAAGCACTTGAACGTGGCGCTAAGCCGCGCGAAGCTCGAAGAGCTGTGCGACGATCTGATCACCAAGGCGATTCAGCCGGTACGCGGTTGCCTGAGCGATTCCGGGCTGAGCCAGTCGGAAGTGAACGAAGTGATTCTCGTGGGTGGTTCCACCCGCATGCCAAAGGTGCAGGATTCCGTGAAGGAAATCTTTGGGCAGGAGCCGCACAAGGGCGTGAACCCGGACGAGGTGGTATCCATTGGCGCTTCAATTCAGGGCGGTGTCTTGAAGGGCGAAGTAAAGGACGTGCTCCTGCTGGACGTTACCCCGCTGACGCTGGGCATCGAAACGCTCGGCGGCGTATTCACCCCGCTTATCGAGCGCAACACCACCATCCCGGCGAAGAAGAACGAGATCTTCTCGACCGCCGCCGACAACCAGCCGGCCGTGGAAATCCACGTTTTGCAAGGCGAGCGCAAGATGGCCAATGCCAACAAGACCATTGGCCGCTTCAACCTCGACGGCATTCCGCCGGCTCCGCGCGGCACCCCGCAGATTGAAGTGACCTTCGACATCGATGCCAACGGCATCCTGAAGGTACTGGCGAAGGATCTCGGCACCGGCAAGGAGCAGCACATTACCATTACCGCTTCGAGCGGCCTGTCCGACGAGGAAGTCGACCAGATGGTGAAGGATGCCGAAGCCCACGCGGCCGAGGACGAAAAGTTGCGCGAAAAGGTCGACCTGAAAAACCAGGCGGACTCCACCGTGTTCCAGACGGAAAAATTCCTGAAGGAAAACGAGGACAAGGTTTCGGCCGAGCAGAAGGCCGAGGTCGAAGCCGCCATCGAGCCGGTGAAGAAGGCGCTGGAAGCCGAGGACTATGAAGCGATGAAGACGACCCTCGACACGCTCAACGAAAAGATGCAGGCCGCCGCGACGGAGATGTATTCCCAGGCGCAGGGCCAGCCGGGTGCCGAAGGTGCTCCGGGTGCGGACATGGGCGGTGGAGATGCCGGCGCGACCGGCGGCGAAAAGCAGGCCTCCGATGTCGAGGAGGCCGACTTTGAAATGGTCGATGAAGATGAGAAG